>NZ_JBFRFR010000034.1:0-86094 GCF_052114925.1 Bradyrhizobium sp. 2TAF36
ACGCTCCGCCACCCCCGGATGGGCGTTCCGCGTCAGTTCAAACGACCACTGGAGGAAATGACCTTGCAACCCCTCGACAACCCGAACGGCACGTGGTTGTCACCTATGTCTTAGGTACGTTCTGTTACCCATGTCTCCGGGTCGGACAACGCAAAGGCCAGCCATTGAGCCGGGACTCGCACCCCGGTCCTTACCGTCCGCATCTCATTCTCCAGGGTATTCGCGCGTGATGTCATTTGCGCGCTGGCGAAGGCCGTGACAGGCATCGCCGCGGCCTCAAAGGCTAGTCGCGATTGCAAACGGCCGGGTTCAACGGCGCGGTCTATCGCCGGGCGGAGACACGTCCGCTCTCGACGTCAAAGACATCGCCGCCTGCGCCAATGTCGGCGAAGGCGGCGGGGTCGGCGCCGGTCAGCCACACCTGCGCGCCGAGCTTGCGCAGCTCCTCGAACAGCGCCGCTCGCCGGTTCGGATCGAGATGCGCGACGACCTCGTCGAGCAGCAGCAGCGGCACGATGCCGGTCATCTCGGCGACCAGGCTCGCATGCGCCAGCACGAGGCCAATCAGCAGCGCCTTCTGCTCGCCGGTCGAGGCATCGCGCGCCGGCATGCTCTTCGGCGCATAGATCACCTGGAGATCGGTGAGATGCGGGCCGTCGGTGGTGCGGCCGGCGATGGCGTCGCGCGGGCGGTTGTCGCGCAGGATCTGGCGGTAGCGGTCCTCGACCGACGTCGCGGTCTCCGTGAGCAGCGCGTTCTCCATCCAGCCGTCCAGCGCGATTTGAGCGGACGGAAAGGCAGATTCCTGCGCGCGCGCGTTGAGCATGCCGGTGAGGCGCGCTGCGGTCTGGCCGCGCGTTGCGGCGACCGCGACCGCAAGCTCCGCGGTCTCGCGCTCGATTGCGTCACACCAATGGTCGTCGTAATTGCGCGTCTCGAGCAGGCGGTTGCGCGACCGCAGGGAGCGTTCGAGCGCGGAGATGCGGCTGGAATGCTCGCTGTCGATCGCCAGCACCAGGCGGTCGAAGAAGCGCCGCCGCTCGGAGGCCGCGCCCATGAACAGCCCGTCCATCGCCGGCGTCAGCCACACCATGCGAATATGGTCGCCGAAGGCGGTGGCCGAATTCACCGGCTCGCGGTCGATGCGGCAGCGCCGGCTGATCGTGCTGTCGGGGCGCGGCGCGTCGATACCGGTGCCGAGCGTGGCGAGCCCCAGCGCGCCCTCGACCTGCGCCGACACGGCCCAGGAGCCGTCGCCCTGGTTGTCGGCGACATCTTCCAGCGTGGCGCGCCGCAAGCCGCGGCCTGGCGACAGGAACGAGATCGCCTCGATGCAATTGGTCTTGCCGGCCCCGTTCGGCCCGACCAGCGCCACCATGTCGGCCGCCGTCTCGAGCCCCGCCGCCCGATAATTGCGAAAATGCGTCAGCGTCAGGCGTTGAATGCGGGAGGGGGTCATTTTAACTCGTCATTGCCGGGCAGTGCCTTCCCTCCCCCCTTGTGGGGGAGGGTGGCGCCTCACGAAGTGAGGCGACGGGTGAGGGGTATCTTACCGCCCGGCAAGCTTTGCAAGGATGTCTTCCAACACAGAAGTGGGCTGCTGTAGCACGTCATTGTTCCAGTAGCGGGCTATGGCGAAACCTTCGGCGGACAAGGCCGCGTCTCGAGCTGCATCGCTTTCTGATTCTGCATGTTGGCTTCCGTCAATCTCGATCACGAGTCTTTTCTCGAAACAGACAAAGTCGAGAATGTAGTTCTTGAACGGCTGCTGTCGGCGAAACTTGAATGTGGAGAGCCGACGATCCCTCAGCAAGCGCCACATTGCCCTTTCGGCGTCAGTCGGCTCGTGCCGCATCTTCCGTGCAAATTGGCGGAGAGGCGGGGAGGTAGGTCGATGGGACGGGTCTCGTGGCACCAACCCCTCACCCAAGTGAGTTTGCGTCAAACACCGGTGCAGCCCTCTCCCACAAGGGGAGAGGGCGCAGTAACGTGCATCGCGCTTGGTTCTAAAGGCAGTGTGCGCTGGCGAGGGAACACGTCCCTCACACCCGCATCGGCATCAGCACGTACAGCGCGCTCTTGTCGTCCTTGTCCTGCACCAGCGTCGGCGAGCCGGGGTCGGCGAGCTTCAGCGTGGCGACGTCGCCTTCGATCTGGGCGGCGATGTCGAGCAGGTAGCGCGAGTTGAAGCCGATATCGAGGGCGTCGGAGGCGTATTCGACTTCGAGCTCTTCGGTCGCGCTGCCGGAATCCGGGTTGGTGACCGATAGCACCAGCTTGCCCGGCGACAGCGAGAGCTTCACGGCGCGGCCGCGCTCGCTGGAGATGGTGGAGACGCGGTCGACCGCGTTCTCGAAATCCTTCTTGTCGACGACGAGTTCCTTGTCGTTGCCCTGCGGGATCACGCGGCCATAGTCGGGGAAGGTGCCGTCGATCAGCTTCGAGGTCAGCACCACATTGCCGATGGTGAAGCGGATCTTTGCCTGCGACAGCTCGATCGTGACTTCGGCCTCGTTGTCCTCGATCAGTCGCTGCACCTCGCCGACGGTTTTCCGCGGCACGATCACGCCGGGCATGCCGTCGGCGCCCTTGGGCTGGACCAGGTCGAGCTGGGCGAGCCGGTGGCCGTCGGTGGCAACGCCGCGCAGGGTGGCGGCCGTGGCCGTGCCCGCGGCGTGCAGATAGATGCCGTTGAGGTAATAGCGCGTCTCTTCGGTCGAGATCGCGAACTGGGTGCGGTCGATCAGCCGCTTGACGTCCTTGGCGGCGAGCGAGAACGAATGCGACATGTCGCCGGCGGCGAGATCCGGGAAATCATTCTCCGGCAGGGTCTGCAGCGTAAAGCGCGAGCGGCCGGCGCGGATCGCCAGCACGGCGCGGTCGCCGTCGGCCTCCAGCACGATCTGCGAGCCATCGGGCAGCTTGCGCACGATGTCGTAGAACATGTGCGCCGGCACGGTGGTGGAGCCCGCGGTCGCGGTTTCGGCCGGGAGCGTCTCGGTCACCTCGAGGTCGAGGTCGGTCGCCTTCAGCGACAATTTCGCGTTCTCGGCGCGGACCAGCACGTTGCCGAGGATCGGAATGGTGTTGCGGCGCTCGACCACGCGGTGGACATGACCCAGCGATTTCAGGAGTTGCGCGCGTTCGACCGTAACCTTCATTGCACTACTCGCCCGATCCCCAAGGAAACACAACGTTGGAAAAGCCGGGCGGCGGGACGCGCGCCACGGCATCGAAGACCCCGAAAAGCCGGATCATCCAGCCGATATGACCAAAGCCGTCAGGGTCGCGCAAGGTGGCGCGGAAAGCCATCCGTTTCAAGGGATTGCGGGGTGGTTCCCCACGATTTACAGCCCAAAAGGAGGGCGGCCGTCCCGGCAAACGAACACCGCCGCCCAGGCATGGCCGGGGCGGCGGGAGAATGGCAGGAGCCTTAGGCGTTTATTCCTGAAGCTGGCGCTTCAGCGACTCGACTTCCTCGGACAGCGCCGTGTCCTTGTTGACCAGCGCCTCGATCTTGCGCACGGCGTGCAGCACCGTGGTGTGGTCGCGCCCGCCGAAGCGGCGGCCGATCTCGGGCAGCGAGCGCAGGGTCAGCGTCTTGGCGAGATACATCGCCACCTGGCGCGGACGGACCACGTTGGCGGTGCGGCGCGAGGACAGGAGGTCGGAACGGCTGACATTATACTGCCGCGCCACCACGCGCTGGATGTCCTCGATCTTGATCCGCTTCGGCTCCTGCGGCCGGACCAGATCGCGGACCTCGCGCTCGGCCATCTCCAGCGTCACCGGCTGGTTGTTCAGCTTCGAATGCGCGAGAAGCCGGTTGATCGCGCCTTCGAGGTCGCGGCCGTTATGGGTGATGGTGCGCGCCAGATAGAGCAGCACCTCCTCCGGCACGTCGAAGGTGGCGTGATGGGCGCGGGCCGCGGCGACGCGCGACTTCAGGATGCCGTGCCGCAGCTCTTCGCCGAGCGAGCCCATCTCGACCACGAGACCGCCGGCGAGACGCGAGCGCACGCGATCGTCGAGGCTTTCGAGGTCGGACGGCGGACGGTCGGCCGCGATCACGACCTGGCGGCCGGCATCGATCAGCGCGTTCAGCGTGTGACAGAACTCGGCCTGGGTCGACTTGCCCTGCAGGAACTGGAGATCGTCGATCACCAGCACGTCGATGCCGCGCAGCGCTTCCTTGAAGGCGAGCGCCGTCTGCGTCTTCAGCGCGGCGACGAAGCCGTACATGAATTTTTCGGCCGTGAGATACAGCACCTTGCGCTCGTTGCCGGAATTGCCGGCCCAGGTCACGGCCTGGAGCAGATGCGTCTTGCCGAGGCCGACGCCGGCATGGATGTAGAGCGGGTTGAACATGACGGGATCGCCGCGACGCCCTTCGGCGACCTGACGAGCCGCCGCATGCGCCAGCGTGTTGGAGCGGCCGACGACGAAGCTTGCAAAGGTCAGGCGCGGATCGAGCGGCGAGCCGCCGAGCGCGTCATGATTTGCGGAGACCGGCGCAGTCGCCGTCGAGCGCAGTTCCGGCGCGGGTGCGCGGCGTGTTTCGACCGGCGCAGGCGTCTCCTTCTGCTGCACAACCGGGCGCACCGCGGAGCGAACGGTGAGATCGATGCGATGAACTTCCGGCGCCTCGGCCTGCCAGCACGACAGTACGCGCTCGGCATAATGCGCCTGAATCCAGCTCTTCAGGAAGCGCGTCGGCACCGAGAGCCGCACGCTCTCCTCCTGCACGCCTTCCAGATCCATACGGGCGAACCAGCTCGTATAGACGTCTTCGCCTACGTTCGAGCGCAGCCGGCTCTTCACGCGTGACCAGCGATCCTGTTCCGATGTGTTCATCGTCAAAAAACTTCTATTGAGAGATAAAGTTGCGTTGTGAGTGCCATGAAGGGGTCCCGCCAGGATCCTTCAAAGGGCACGACCTCGAGCGATTCCATCGTCGGACACAGCTCCGCCGTTCGGCGCGAACGCCGCGGGTCGGATTGGCGATGTCAGAGATGGAGGGGTCGCGAGGTCAGCGCGTACTCGGCGCTCCGTCACACGCGGGAGGCTGGAGGTTGGGCTGATCTAAACCGGCATCGTTGGAATAGGTGGCTTGTTTCAATACCGCGTTGAGTCCGTAAGACATGATACCCTCCCCGTCCTGCCGTGATTGCTCACGGCAAGGTCCTGCGTGTCCTGAAGACAACTGCGACTGAAGTCGCCGATGTCCCGCCCGTCTGCACTGTTCGTCCGCTCGGCTACGCCATCACGTGTGTCGCGGTAGTTTCATGACATCTCTCGTTTGCGTCTGGCGCGAGCGGGATCGAAGATCCCACTTGGAGACATTCAGACAAAGAGCTACCGTTCCCATATTGCTATGGGTTTTGAACCGACAATCGCTTGTTGAAGCGTCGCCTACGTGCACACCGCCGCCGATTTGCACGCTCGCCCCGTTTCTAAAACCGCGCTGGTCTTGAGATCGTGGGCGCTGCGGACGACTTAAGGAATACACTATGCGGAAAGACTCGCAACGAAATTGATTCACACTTGAGGCGACTAAAAACTTGACCAGCGTTAACGGCGCGCGGGAGTTGTGCACAGGCTTGCGAGCAAGAGTTTGAATCCGTGCACAGATTCGAAGGCGCCGCGCGTCATGTGACAAATCTCCGCCACCGCCAAAAATTTTTTACAAAAGCGTCACGCGCACGCCTTGCGGGCAATTTTTCCAAATGCTTGTCGGCGCTATGTCGATAAGTGATTATTGAGACACCGCTTTTTGAGTCTCGTTTCGCAGGGTAACTCCATCGCGAACCGGTTCCGGGAAAACTACGGTGTGCAGAACTCTCGCGCGCGCGGATTCAACTTAAGCCCGCCCCGCAGGGATTTTTCGCAGCGCAGTGAAAGTTTCCGCTGTTGCAAAAACATCCGCCAGTGAAATTACGGGCGCAGCGCAGCGAAGACGACACGAGTCTTCCAACGGAAGAGTAGTCGCCCAACGACCGCAAGCGTGAATTGTGACAGGCAACAAAAAGCCCGGCGCGAGCCGGGCTGATTGACGAGCGCGATGTCGATCCGATCAGTCGATCGGATGACTCGACGAGCTTACTTCGCGAGCTTGGCGATCTGCGCGGTGAGCCGGGAGACTTTGCGGCTCGCGTTGTTCTTGTGAACGATGTTGCGCTGCGCGGCCTGCATCAGCGCGGGCTCGGCGCTCGCCATCGCCTTCAGCGCGGCGGCGCGGTCGCCGGTCGCGATGGCTTCCTCGACGGTACGCACGGCACCGCGCATCTGGGTGCGGCGCGACTTGTTGACGGCGGTGCGGCGGGCGATCTTGCGCGTCGCTTTCTTGGCGGAAGTGGTATTGGCCATGGTCTCAATATCCTTTGCGGTACCGGTCGCGTCTTGGTCGGGTAGCGCCGGCTGCTTGACCGCTTAATCGACGCTCGGATTTAGGGTGTTCGGTTGCTGGGCTGTTCCCGGAACATGAGCGACGGCCTTGCGGTCGTCTCTGAGGCTCCAAGCCATTAAAGCTCATGGAGCCTGCAACTGCTCAAAGAACAGCGGCGGCAGGATTGCGCCCACCGCCAGTTGGCGCCCTTATAGAGGGGGTCTGCGGCACCGTCAACGCTTTCCGGGGCTGGAAAACGGGCCTTGGGCGCTCTAGCGCGCGCCGTAACGCCCTGAAGAGGTTGAATTTCTGCCGTCGCCCGGCTATTGGCTGGCGGCATTGCAGAGGTCGTCCGATCGGACGACCATATAGGTGAGGCATGATCCGCGGCTTTTTCCGACTGATTGGGCTGTTGCTGCTGGCCGGCGGGTTCATCTTCATGGTCTATGACGGCGCCCGCTGGGTGGCCGACCAGACCCTGCGGTTCACCCGGTTCGGCCAGTTCTGGAACGACATCAACCAGGCCAGCCAGACGGCGTTCCGGACCTGGGTCGAGGCCAAGGCGCCCTGGCTCTGGACCTCGGTGATCCGCCTCGTGCTGGATCAGCCGGTTTTCGCCGTGCTCGGCATTTTGGGCATCCTGCTGATGATCCTGTTCCGCCCGCGGAAGCCGCTGATCGGTTATTCCCGGGATTGATCTTTCAATTCCCGCCGAGACTGAACTTCGCGTTGACGGCAGCCGTAACAGAGCTGCCCCCTCCTGCGTAGATACCTATATTCCCACCTTGATCGCGAGCGCGCCGCCTGAGCCCTTGGCTTCTTGCATTGGCTCAAGCGACGGACAGCTCGTCTCGGAGAGCCAATCATGCTGTTCATGCGCAAGACCACCGCATTGCCGAGCGCCACGGAGGCGCTGCCGGGCCGTGCGCAAGCCATTCCCACCGCGACCACCCATTTCGTCAACGGCGCGAAGTTGCAGCCGCCCTATCCCGCGGGCCTCGAGCAGGCCGTGTTCGGGCTCGGCTGCTTCTGGGGCGCCGAGCGCAAATTCTGGCAGCTCGGCGACGGTGTTTACGCGACCGCTGTCGGCTATGCCGGCGGCCACACGCCGAACCCGACCTATGAGGAGACCTGTTCGGGACGCACCGGCCACACCGAAGTGGTGCTGGTCGTGTTCGATCCGAAGAAAATCTCTTACGAGAAACTCCTGAAGACGTTCTGGGAGAGCCACAACCCGACGCAGGGCATGCGCCAGGGCAACGATGTCGGCACGCAGTACCGAAGCGCGATCTACACTTACTCTGATGCGCAGAAGAAAGCGGCCGATGAATCGAAGGCGCTCTATCAGAAGGCGCTTGCTGCAAAAGGTCTCGGCGCCATCACCACCGAGATCGCGCCCGCCGGCGCGTTCTATTTCGCCGAGGACTACCATCAGCAATATCTGGCGAAGAACCCCGCCGGCTATTGCGGCCTCGGTGGCACCGGCGTGTCCTGCCCGATCGGCGTGGGCGTGAGCGCGTAAGTTCGCCACGAACAACTCGTCATGGCCGGGCTTGTCCCGGCCATCCACGATCTTCGTGCGGCACCAAGAACGTGGATGCCCGGGACAAGCCCGGGCATGACGGAGTGTGCGGTGTCATCGCATCCGCATTGCCGCGCTGCCCCCCTCAACGCTTTGTTAACCATAACCAGTGCAAGACTGGGGCCGTCTCGTTTCGAGGGATTAGGTCCGGTGCCGGTTGCACGCGCGTTTCGATGGTCGATCTTGACAGCCTCCTTGGCAGCGTCCGCCGCGCTTGCCCTCGGCGGCTGCATGCAGACCGCCGGTCCCGTCGCGGTCATGCAGCCCCGTGCCGATCTCGACTCCATGGCCTATGGTCAGCCCTATGGCGCACCACAGCCGGTCGTCGTCGCCGACGGTGGCGGCGCCATCGGCGCGTTGCGCAATTCCTTTGCCTCGTCGCCTGCACCCATGCCGGTCGGCTACGCCGCGCCGATGGCGGCGCCAGTGCGCTACGACTCCTCCTATCATCTCGATGCAGGCGACAGGCTGCGCGTCGTGGTCTACGGCCAGGAAGGCCTCACCAACAGCTACGCCATCGATGCCGGCGGTTCGATCACCATGCCGCTGATCGGCGGGGTGCCGGCCCGCGGCCGCACCCCGGCGGGTCTCGCCGGTGAAATCGCCGCGCGCCTCCGCAACGGTTACATCCGCGAGCCCTCGGTCGCGGTCGAGATCGAAGCCTACCGCCCGTTCTTCATCCTCGGCGAAGTCACCGCACCCGGCCAATATCCTTATGTGCCGAACATGACGGTCGAAAGCGCGGTCGCGATCGCCGGCGGCTTCTCGCCCCGCGCCAAGCGCGACGTGGTCACCGTCACGCACACCGAAGCCGGCGGCGCGATGCGCGCCATCGTCCCGCTCGGCACTCCCTTGAGCCCCGGCGACACCGTGTTCGTCGGCGAGCGCTGGTTCTAGCTCACCGCCTGAAATCCAGCCGCCCGTTCGGAAAGCATCCGTCGATGCGCGTGCCATCGACCACGTGCCCGACCCATGGCCGCGTGATCGCAGGCGTAGTCAGGTTGATGTACTTTCCAGCCAGGCGCGCGCCCTCGCGCGCAGCATCGATCAGGCCGTGCCGGCGGCCATGGTCCCAGTCGAAACGCAGATAGATCCGGCTCCCCGCGACGCGGACTTCGGCGTGCCCCTCTTTCCATCTGTCCGGCGTATCGCCCGCAATGGTCGGATCGGCGCCGCCATTCCATCTGCTAGCCCAGATGCCCTCGAGCGGATCGGAGAGGGCGGCAATGGATGTCCATGCCGCCGCGTTGATGTCGGCCGCATCGCCGGCCAGCGTGGCGGTCGCCGCGTAGTCCATGACTTCAGAATCGTCCGGGCCCGGGACGTCCATGGTTCCGAACGGATTGCGAATGACGAGGTGCGTGATGGCTTGCTGCATGGTGATCTCCCGGCGCGAGTTGGCTTGATCGGCCAGCTCTATCGCCGGGCGCCGTGATGCAGCCACCCGATTCCTGCTTTGAGGCCAGGCGCACGCACTCGCTCTGTCATTCCGGGGCGCGACGAAGTCGCGAGCCCGGAATCCATAACCCCAGTTCGTGGTTATGGATTCCGGGCCTGCGCCTTGCGGCGCATCCCGGAATGACAGCGGAGAGAGCCGCGCGCGCTATTTCAAATGCTTCGCGAAAAACGCCAGGCTGCGCGGCCAGGCGACATCCGAGCTCGCCTTGTCGTAGCTCGGCCGCTCGYCGCAATGGAAGCCGTGCTGGGCGCCTGGATAAATGAAGACCTCCACATCCGGTCGCTTCGCCTTGACGGTCTCGACGTCGGTCAGGGGAATGCCGGCGTCCTTCTCGCCGAAATGCAGTTGTGTCGGCACCTTCGGTTTCTCGTCGGCGAAGCGCACCACGGCGCCGCCGTAGTAGCCGATCGCGGCCTTCAGGCCCGACAGCCGCGTCGCCGCGACAAAGGCGACGCTGCCGCCCAGGCAAAATCCGATGATGCCGACCGGCCCGACGCTCTTCACCGCGTCGATCGCGGCCTGGGTGTCGCGCAGCATCGCGTCCCAGTCGGGACTGGCGACGAACTTGCGCGCCTCGGCGATCTCGTCGGGCGTGTAGCCCGACTGGAAGTTCGGCGAGGTCCGGTCGAAGATCGACGGCGCAATCGCGACATAGCCTTCCCCGGCGATACGGTCGCAGACCGAGCGGATGTGGTGATTGACCCCAAAGATCTCCTGGATCACCACCACCGCGCCCTTCGGGGCGCCTGAGGGATCGGCGCGATAGGCGCCGAGCTGGAAATTGTCGGAAGCCGTCAGCTTGATGTCTTGTCCCACGCGGGTTGTCCTTCTTGGTTACTACGAACTCTAATCTCTCCCCTCATCCTGAGGAGCGCGTCAGCGCGTCTCGAAGGATGGAGGCCGAGAAGCAGCAGCGGGGGCCTTCATCCTTCGAGACGCTTGCTCCGCAAGCTCCTCAGGATGAGGGGAGGCGGCTGTGCGTCGCTCTCACTCCCACATCCAGTTCTCGCCGTAGTCTTCCTTCCATCCCGCCAGCCGTCCGTGACGGAACTGCAGGAACAGGCGATGGCGGTAGGGGATCAGACCGCTGCCGCCGAGGTTGCGAAGCGCGAGATAGATCTCGTTGCCGGGCCGTCCGCGCACATATTGCAGCGGCTGCCCCAGTGCCCGCGCGGTCTGCTCGGCATCCATGCCGAAGGCGAGCGGCGTGTTGTTCGACAAGGTCGCAACGAAGGGCCGGCGCGGCGGCGTGCCGCCGAACGGCTCAGCCTGCACAGACATCGATAGCAGCACCGCGCTCGCAGCCAGTATCGCTTGCTTCATTGCCAGTGTCCCTGTCCGACCGTCCTATCCCGGCAAGTTCTTCAGGAAAGGCGTCACCGCGTCAATAAAAGCCTTGGGCTGATCGATGTTGACGGCGTGACCGGCGGCGGGGATCACGACCTTTTGTGCGCCGGGGATTTTTGCGGCCATGTAGTCGGACGCCGCGAGGAACGGCGCGTCGTCGGCGCCGACCACGACGAGCGACGGCACCTTGATGTCGGGGAGCAGCTCGATCACGCGGGCGTCGCGCTGGGTCAGCATGCCGCGTGCGGCGAGCGCCAATCCCCTGGCGTTGCGATGGCTCGCGGTGGCGCGCTCGCGTGTCGCCGACTTCAGCATGTCGAGACCTTCATGGTCGAGCTTGTCGGCGGTCGCAAGCGCCCGTGCATTCCAGGCCTCGCGCGCGTCGTCCTTCTTGAAGCCGGGGCCGGTGTCGATGATCAGCAGGGCACGGGTGCGTTGCGGATAAGCGCGATAGAACGCGAGCGACATGTAGCCGCCGAGCGAGAGCCCGCCGATGATGGCGCGCCCGGCGCCGACCGCATCGAGGATCGCGGCCATGTCGCCGACGGTGAGCGCTTCGCTATAGGCATGAGGATCGTCGGGATAGTCGGACTGGCCGTGGCCGCGCATGTCCCACAGGACGAGCTTGTGGTCCTTCGCGAGCGCGTCGACTTGGCCATGCCACATCGCCGAGGTCGAGGAATAGCCGTGGGTGAGCAGCAGCGGCGGACCGTCGCCGTGAACTTCGTAGTAGATCCCGACACCGTCCCGATCGATTTTTGGCATTGCTTCCGCCCTTGTTGTTCTATCTAGCCACGATGACGGTGCACCCTCGCCCCTTGTGGGAGAGGGTGGCTCGCCGCGTAAGCGGCGAGACGGGTGAGGGGTATCTCTCCGCACGCGAAACTGCCCATCGAGTTCGCGGACAGATACCCCTCATCCGGCGCTTCGCGCCACCTTCTCCCACAAGGGGAGAAGGGGCATCCGCGTCGGCGGTTACATTCTAGCCGGTCAAGTTACCTGGAAGAAACTGCCTGAACGCGATGGCACGCATGCCTGATGCATTCTCTGTTGCGTCCAGTCGCTGCATCGGGTGCCGTTGTCGCAACGCACAACACTGAGCTGCCGCGATAGTTTCGATCGATTCCAAATTGCATTTGCCTCTGGCTGCGAACCCGATCATTCTTGCGATCAAGGTGGGCGCCAGCCCGGTGGGCGTCCATTGTTCAAGTTGCCGCCGTAAGCGGCTTCATGCACCGGCAGGGGAAGACGCCTATGCCAACTCTCACCATCAACGGGCGGAGTCTGTCCGTGGATGCGGCGAACGACACGCCGCTCCTCTGGGCGATCCGCGAGCAATTGCAGATGACCGGCACCAAGTTCGGCTGCGGTGCCGGGCTGTGCGGTGCCTGCACCGTGCACGTCAACGGCGAAGCCGTGCGCTCGTGCCAGACCATGGTCGGCGATGTCGCCGGCAAGAAGATCACCACCATCGAAGGCCTTTCCGCCAAGGGTGATCATCCGCTGCAGAAGGCGTGGATCGCCGAGCAGGTGCCGCAATGCGGCTACTGCCAGTCCGGGCAGATCATGCAGGCGGCCTCGCTGCTGGCCAAGAATGCCAATCCGACCAAGGAGGAGGTCGTGGCGCATATGGACGGCAATCTCTGCCGTTGCATGACCTATTCGCGGATCCAGAAGGCGATCATGCGCGCCGCTACCGAGATGCGCACCGCATCCGTCTCCGGCAACGAACGGAGGCCCACATGAATAAGCACGTGAACACCGTCACACCCGAGGCGACCGATCTCAGCCGCCGCTCCTTCCTGGTCGGCACGGCCGCGACCGGCCTCGTGCTCGGCTATGCCGGCGTGCCCGGCATCGGTGAGGCGCTCGCTGCGCCTTCGAACTTCGAGCCGAGCGTCTGGTATGCGATCGCGCCCGATGGCCTGGTCACCGTGACCTGCGGCAAGGCCGACATGGGCCAGCACATCGCCTCCACCATGGCGCAGATTGTCTGCGAGGAGCTGGGCGCGAAGTGGAGCGATATGCGCGTCGCGCTTGCCTCCAACGATCCGAAGTTCAACGACCCCGTGCTGGGTGCGCAGATCACCGGCGGCAGCTGGTCGACCATGATGAACTTCGACGCGATGAGCCGGGCCGGCGCAGCCGGACGGACGGCATTGACGGAAGGCGCGGCGGCCGCGATGGGCGTGCCGGCGTCGGAGCTCGTGGTGCGCGATTCCGTGATCTCGCATCCGAAGTCGAAGAAGCAGATGTCGTTCGCCGATGTCGTGAAGAGCGGCAAGGCGACCAAGACCTTCACGCCGGACGAGCTGAAGGCGATCAAGCTGAAGACGCCGGATCAGTACACCATGATCGGCGTGTCGGTGCCGCAGCTCGACATCCCCTCCAAGACCAACGGCACGGCCAAGTACGGCATCGACGTGATGCTGCCGGGCATGGCCTATGGCGCGGTGGTGACGCCGCCGGTGCGCTTCGGCGCCACCGTGAAGTCGGTCGACGACTCGGCTGCGAAGAAGGTGCCGGGCTTCATCAAGGCCATCACCCTCGACGACAAGACCGGCACGACATCGGGCTGGGTCGTCGCGGTCGCCAGCACCTATGCCAACGCCAAGAAAGCGGCCGCGGCGCTGAAGATCGCCTATGACGGCGGTCCGAACGCGAAGGTCTCGAGCGAGTCGCTGCTCGACGAAGCCAAGCGGCTTCAGAAGCTCGAGGATTCCGGCCAGTTCTTCGTCAAGGACGGCGATCCCAACGCGGCGTTCGGCTCGGCCGCAAAGGTGCTGGAGGCGGAGTACACCACCAGCATCAACATCCACGCGCCGATGGAGCCGATGAACGCCACGGCGGAGTTCAAGGGCGACATCCTGCACATCTATTCCGGCAACCAGTTCGCGACGCGCTCCGGCGCGATTGCAGCAGGCGCCGCCGGGATCGATCCGAAGTTCGTGGTGATGCACCAGATGTGGCTCGGCGGCGGTTTTGGCCGCAGGCTCGATGCCGACATGATGGTGCCGGCGGTGCAGGCGGCGAAGGCCATCGGCAAGCCGGTGAAGGTGATCTATACGCGCGAGAACGACATGACGATGGATTTCTCGCGTCCGCTCACCTACCAGAAGGTCAAGGCCGGCGTGGATAGCGACGGCAAGCTCACAGCGCTCAGCCACGACGTCGTCTCGGCCTGGCCGACCGCGCGCTGGGGCATCCCCGACTTCCTGACGCCCTCGGTCGACAAGAAGGGCCCGCTCGATTCCTTCACGGTGAACGGGGCCGACTTCTTCTACACGGTGCCCAACCATTATGTGCGCGCGATCAAGAACGAGCTCGCGCACAATGCGACGCCGTCCGGGCAGCTTCGCTCGGTGGCGCCCGGCTGGACGTTCTGGGCAGTCGAAAGCATGATCGACGAGATCGCAGCTGCGACCGGCAAGGACCCGGCGCAGTTCCGCATCGCGCTGCTCGACGGCAAGGGCAAGAACGACGGCGGCGCGCAGCGGCTGCGCAACACGCTGCTCGCCGCGATGGGGCTGTCCGGCTACGGTACCAAGCAATTGCCGAAAGGCGAGGGCATGGGCGTCGCCTGCGTCTCCTCGCAGGAGCGCGCGACCGCGAGCTGGACGGCGTGCGTCGCCCATGTCGCGGTGGCGCCGTCGGGCGAGGTGACCGTGAAGAAGCTCACGGTCGCAACCGACGTCGGCACGCAGGTGCATCCCGACAACATCCGTGCCCAGGTCGAGGGCGCGGCGCTGTGGGGCCTGTCGCTGGCGATGTACGAGAAGGCGACGCTCAAGGACGGTGGCATCGAGCAGACCAACTTCGACAGCTACACGCCCTTGCGCATGAGCCAGATGCCCGAGGTCGCCGTCGCCGTGATCGCCAACGGCGAAAAGGCCACCGGCGTCGGCGAGCCCGCTGTGACGGTCATTGCCCCGGCAATCGGCAACGCCATCTTCAACGCCTCAGGCGCCCGCATCCGGGCCCTGCCGATCACGGCCGAGGCCGTGAAGGGGGCGATGAAGGCGTGAGGCGAGGCGCAATTGCCAAGTAAGCTGATCCGCCGGAGGGCAACTTCCGGCGGATTTGTTTTGGGATCCTGTGCATCCCACATTCACCGTCATGCCCGGGCTTGTCCCGGGCATCCACGTTCTTCGTGCCGCGGGCCAAGGCCGTGGATGGCCGGGACAAGCCCGGCCATGACGAAGTTGGGTGCTTGAAATATCCCTTTGCCATCAAGGCCGGTTCTACTGTGCATGGGGTTGTTTTCGCCGTTTTGACTGGAAGCAGGGCGGGGACCCAAAATCCCTAAAATTGCACCCAATTCCGGAGGGTTCCGTTGAGCACGCCTCTTAAGGGCCGGAGAACCTGATCCGGCTTAGGCTGACGCCAAATATACTCCCGTGCTCTGGGGAAGCCATGAACGCGCCAGCCAAATCCGCCGCCAAACGCCGGCTCTTGCTCGCTTCCGACCGGAGCGACGAGAGCACCGAGCTTGCCAGCATCCTGAAGGCCGTGGGCGACGTTTCGACGGTGACGACGCAGGATATTCCCGAGCAGCCGTCGCGCGATCTGTCCGGTCTCGTGGTCGACATCAATCTGCGCTCGCCTGAGAGCGTGCAGCGGGTGCGCAACAAGCTGCGCGGCGATGCCTATCGCACGATGCCGCGGCTGTTCGTGCTCGCCGATGCCCTGCATCACGGCACCATGCAGGCCTGGGCACTGGGCGCCACCGACACGATCTCGCGGCCGCTTCAGCCCGATGCAATTCTTCAGCGCATCCGCGCCGCGTTCCCCGACACCGCCACTTACGACGCAACCGATCGCGGCAAGACGCTCAATCGCGGCGTCGAGGCGGCGCATGCGGTGCTGAGGAAGATGTTCGAGAAGCTGCCGCTCGGCGTGCCCCTGACCTTCGACGACGTCATCGCCGCCGAGAGCAAGATCCTGAAGGCGATCAAGCATTCATCGCTGCGCGAATGGCTCACCACCGTCGGCTGCCATCATGTCGGCAGCTACCGCCACTGCCTGTTCGTCACCGGCTTCGCCGTCGCCTTTGCGCAGCATCTCGGCATGCGCGAGGACGACCAGCGTCGCCTGACCCGCGCCGCGCTGTTGCACGACGTCGGCAAGGCCTTCGTTCCCTCCGTGCTGCTCGACAAGCCGGGCAAGCTCACCGACGAGGAGATGGCCGAGGTCCGCCAGCATCCGCGCCGCGGCTATGACGCGCTCGCGGAGCAGGGCGGCTTCCCGCCGGAGATGCTCGACGTCGTGCTGCATCACCACGAATTCCTCGACGGCTCTGGCTATCCGAACGGCCTGTCGTCGAACCAGATCAGCGACATCGTGCGGGTCACGACGATCGTCGACATCTACGCGGCACTGGTGGAGAAGCGCGCCTACCGCATGCCCTTCACCCACTCGCGCGCCTTCACGATGATGGAAGGCATGGGCGGCAAGCTGGATCAGCAACTGCTGCAGGCGTTCCGGCCGGTGGCGCTGGGATCGTTCTGAGCACGATGCCGTAGGGTGGGCAAAGGCGCGCCCCTCGCGCGCCGTGCCCACCATGTATCCTCATTCGCTGCATGAATGGTGGGCACGCTTCCGCCTTCGCTCTTCGAGCTACGGCGGACAAGCCGCTTTGCCCACCCTACGAGAGTCGTCGTTTGGCGCGGCCGCTCACCCCACCATCTTCCGCAACTCCGCCTTCGCCACCTTCTCCAGCGTCGAGCGCGGCATGTCGTCGACCAGCCTGATTTCGCGCGGCACCTTGAAATCCGCGAGTCCCGCGCCGCAGGCCGCCATCACGCGATCATGCAGATCAGGCGCAGCGCCCGCGACGCCGCCGTGCGGGATGATGAAGACAACAGGCACCTCGTCCAGCATCGGGTGCTTCTTCGCCACCACCGCGGCCTCGCGCACGCCTGCTACCACCGCGATCACCTGCTCGATCTCGGAGGCCGCGACGTTCTCGCCACCGACCTTCAGCATGTCCTTGGCGCGGTCGCCGAACCTGATGAAGCCGTTCTCCAGCCGCTCGACGCGGTCGCCGGTGAGAAAGAAGCCGTGCTCGTCGAAGCTTTCGCGCGTCGCCTTTTCATTGTGCAGATACTCGGCGAACAGCGACAGCCCAGGGATGCCCTTGATCGCGAGATTGCCGGTGTCGCCGACCTCGGTCGGCCGTCCGTCATCGTCGGTGATGCGGATCTGATATTCGGGCGCGGCGCGCCCGATCGACATCGGGATGTTGGGCTGGTCAACCTCGCCGACGATGCCGTGGGTGATGGTCTCGGTCATGCCCCACCAGCCGATCATCTTGACGCCGAACGCAGCAAACGCCGGCGGCTCGTTGATCGCGGTGCCCCACAGGCGAAATTTGTGGTCTTTCGGGATCTCCTGCTCGAGCAGCGCCTTCATGCAGAACGGGATCGTCGAGGTCCAGGTCGAGCCGTGCTCGCGCGCGACGCCCCAGAAGCGGCTCGCAGAGAACCGCGGCTGGATCACGCAGGTGGCGCCGACCCACAGCGTTGCCAGCATCGAATAGGCCAGCGCATTGGTGTGGAACAGCGGCAGATAGGTCTGGTGCACGTCGCTGGCGTGAAGGTCCTCATGCGCGGCGTTGATCTTGGCGCCCCACAGCGCGTTGGCGTGGGTCCATAGCACCGCCTTCGGGCGCGAGGTCGTGCCTGACGTGTACTGCACGCTGCACGGCGCGAACGGGTCGGTCGCGCGAAGCGGCCGGTCAGCGCTATCGGCGAACAGTGCATCGAAACTGTCGCCGCGCGAGGCCGCTCGCGCGGGCGCCGCGCCCGCATCGTGCGAGGTCACCGCCAGCCAGCGGATGTTGCGGCAGCTTTGYGCGACGAGCTCGGCATAGGCCGGCTGCGTGATCGCGGCGACCGCGCCGCAATGATCGGCGAAATATTCCATCTCCGCCGGTGCCGAGCGGGTGTTGGTGGTCACCGCGATGGCGCCCAGTTCGACGCAGGCGAACCAGGCCAGCAGCGCCTCGATGCAATTGTCGAGATGAATGAGCACATATTCGCCCGGCTTCACGCCGCGCCTCGCCAGCCCCGCCGCGAGCGCGCCGACGCGCTCGTGAAACTCGCCATAGCTCCAGCGCCGCGCCGGCGCGCCGAACGGCGCCCAGATCAGGAACGCATGATCGCGTCGCACTTCTGCGCGCAGCTTCAGCAGCCAGGGCACGTCGAGCCCGTCGAACGGTCCTACGAGTCCGGCTGCGGTCTGTTGGATAGGCATGAATCCTCCCCGTGCAGCCTGCATCTTGATGGCGGCTGCCTTTTGATTATTGCGTCTTCCTGCCATCGGATGGCGCGGGGAGCAAATCGGGGGAGGTGTAGCGCCCGCTCTCTCCATTGTCATTGCGAGCGCAGCGAAGCAATCCAGACTGTCTCCGCCGGGGGCAGTCTGGATTGCTTCGTCGCAAGGGCTCCTCGCAATGACGGCGCTTGGACCGGCAGCGCGGCCCTATCGACCACCGTCCTCGTACGACGAAATCTCGATCAGACTGCCATCGGGATCCCGGCAATAGACCGAGCGTAGCGTGCCGCGGGCGCCCTGCTTGGGAACCGGGCCTTCCTCGATCGCGACGCCTTGTGCCGTCAAATGCGCCACCACCTCGTCGGGCGCGGCAGAGGTGAGGAAACACAGATCCTCGCTGCCGGCGGTCTGATGGTCCGCGGTGAACCACTCCACCTTGTCGGCATCGCGCGGCCGGACATTGATCTTCTGGTTACCGAATTGCAACGAAGTCCGCGGCGCTTTGCCGCCGCCGGGGTCGAACACCTTGACTTCCATGCCGAGAATCCTGCGGTACCACTCGGCGGTCACTGCGACGTCGGCGACGTTGATGACGAGATGATCGAGGGCTTCGACCTTGACCGGCACGCCTTATCCTTTCGTCGTGATGCGCCGGGCGCACTTTCCGCCTGCGGCAAGCTTTGTTACAACCGCGTCGACTTTGAAGCCATCTGGCTTTCAAGAACAACACGTTGGGAGAACCCTTGAGATGATCACTCGCCGTACCGCGCTGGGCCTGCTCGCAGCCAGTCCGCTTGCAGCCACCCCGCTGTCGAAGGCCCTTGCCGCCGACTATCCGGCCCGGCCCGTGAAATGGGTGGTCGGCTATCCGCCGGGCGGAGCCACCGACATCCTGGCGCGGCTGATCGGTCAGCGGCTGTCGGAACGGCTCGGCCAGCAATTCGTCATCGAGAACAAGCCGGGCGCCGGCAACAATATCGGCACCGAATCGGTCGTCAATGCCGAGCCCGACGGCTACACGCTGCAACTGGTCAATCCGGCCAACTTCATCAACGCTTCGCTCTACACCAACCTCAAATTCAACTTCGTGCGCGATATCGCGCCGGTCGCCTCGTTCCAGCGGGTGCCGAACGTGATGACCGTCAACAAGGACGTTCCGGCCAAGAACGTCGCCGAGTTCATCGAATATGTGAAGGCCAATCCCGGCAAGGTGAACATGGCTTCGTCCGGCAACGGCACCTCGGTGCATCTGTCCGGCGAGATGTTCATGGCGCTGACCGGCTGCAAGATGCAGCACGTGCCCTATCGCGGCGCGGCGCCGGCGATCACCGACATGCTCGGCGGCCAGGTGCAGGTGATCTTCGACAACATGCCCTCGATCATCCAGCACATCCGCTCCGGCTCGCTTCGCGCGATCGGCGTCACCACCACGGAGCGCTCGCCGCAGCTGCCCGACGTGCAGGCGATCGCCGAGACCGTGAAGGACTACGAGGCCAGCGCGCTGTTCGGCATGGGCGCGCCGAAGAACACGCCCAAGGAGATCATCGCCAAGCTCAACAATGAGATCAATACGCTCATGAAGGAGCCCGACATGACCAAGCGACTGGTCGAACTCGGCGGCGAGCCGCGGGTGCAGACGCCGGAGGCGTTCGGCGAGGAGATCAAGGCCGAGACCGAGAAGTGGAAGAAGGTCGTCGAGTTCGCCGGCCTGAAGGTCGAGTAGCGATCTTGTGATCCCTGAGATTGGAGCCCTGCCGCCTGGCAGGGCTTTTTTCTTGCGTACTTCGTTCCGTTGATCTGGAATAAAACGGCGCGGCGAAACCTGATGATACATGGCGCGTATCTCGCCCTGTGAAGAGAGGAGTCTGGATCATGCGCAAGACGCAATTGGCGCTGCTGACGCTGGGCGCGACGGTCCTTGCCGGCTTCGTCACCGTCACGCCCGCGGCGGCCCGCGACTATCCCTGGTGCGCCCAGGGCGGCGAGTATGACTATCCCGGCGAATGTGCCTACAGCACCTATGAGCAATGCCAGGCCAGCGTCTCCGGCCGCTTGCTGTACTGCGGGCCCAATCCGCTTGTGGCCTATGGCCAGGCGCCGCAGCCGCAACCTCGGCCGCACCGTCGCGCGCGGCCCGTCGCACCGTACTAGCCGCGCGCATTGCGCAGCCGCGTATTTTTGCGCGATCGCTCCGGAATAAACCGGCTCCGCGAGCCTTTCACTCTGTGAGGTCGGATGTCGCGCGGCGAACATGGGAGGTCGGTCATGGGCAAGGCGCAATTTGTGCTGGGCACCATAGTCCTTGTGTGGCTCGCTGGCGGGAGCCCGGCGCGCGCGGACTATGATTACGCGTGGTGCATTCAGAACTCGGAATACGGCTATCCCGGCGACTGCTCCTATCAGACCCGCGAGCAGTGTCAGATGAGCGCGTCGGGCCGCAAGGGATATTGCGCGCAAAATCCTGCCCAGGTGGCCGTACGGCCTCCGCTTCAGCCGTCACTACGCGGTCGGTACGTTCGTCCGTACTAGTCGCGCCTCACACTGAGCACTGCCTGATCACGCAGTCGTGCAGATCCGGACGCGCGGGTTCCTGCTTGACGCCTTCTCGTTCACGTTTATACTAAACCAAATGGTTAAGTATAGAGACGAGACGCTCGACCGGACCTTTGCGGCGCTGTCCGATCCGACGCGGCGTGCCCTTCTCGCGCGGCTCGGCGAGCGGGACGGCCTGTCGGTGAGCGAGCTGGCCGCGCCGTTTCCGGTCTCGCTGCCGGCGATCATGAAGCATCTCGACGTGCTCACGGATGCGGGCCTGATCGTGCGGGAGAAGACCGGACGCACGGTGTCCTGCCGGCTCACCGCGCAGCCGATGGAGCAGGCGATGAACTGGCTCAATCGCTACGCGCAGTTCTGGTCCGAGAAGTTCGACCGCCTCGCCACCTTCGTGGAGGACAAGACATGGCCAACGCAGCCGTCAACGCCGATCCCCGCACAGCCGAACGTCCAAGCGAGCGTCCAAACGAACGTCCAAGCCTCACGCTCACGCGCCGGCTCCGCGCACGGCCGGAGAAAGTCTACGCCGCCTGGACGCAAGCCGCGCAGCTAGTCCAGTGGTTCGGGCCGCCGAACATGAAGCCGGCGACGCTGGACGCCGAGCTCGATGTACGTACCGGTGGCCGCTACCGCATCAGCTTCACCGGTGACGACGGCGAATATTTCGAGGCCGGCGGCATCTATCGCGAGGTCGTGCCGAACGAGCGGCTGGTGTTCACCTGGGCCTGGCATTCGACGCCGGAGCGCGAATCGCTGGTGACGATCACGCTGAAGCCGGATAGCGCCGGCACGCTGATGATCTTCCATCACGCCCAGTTCTTCGACGAAACCGCACGCGACAATCACCAGCGCGGCTGGAGCTCGTGCCTCGACAAGCTCGACGCCTTCGTCGCCTGACACCAAGGAGGATACCGTGCAGCAACATCAGATCGTCTCGCGCGAGCAATGGATCGCGGCCCGCAAGGCCCACCTGGCGCATGAGAAGGAGCTCAGCCAGGCCCGGGAGCGCCTCGCCGAGCAGCGCCGCGCGCTGCCCTGGGTGAAGGTCGACAAGAACTACGTGTTCGACGGACCGAACGGCAAGGTGACGCTCGGCGATCTCTTCGGGGGCCGCCCGCAACTCGTGGTGCAGCATGTGATGTTCGCACCCGACTGGGAGGCCGCGTGCAAGAGCTGCTCGTTCTGGGCCGACGGTCTCGATCGCATGGTGCCGCACCTCGCCGCGCGCGACACCTCCACGGTTGCGATCTCACTGGCACCTAGCGCCAAGCTCGAGGCCTTCAAGAAGCGGATGGGCTGGACCTTCGACTGGGTCTCGTCAGGGAGCAACGACTTCAACTACGACTACGAGGTCTCGTTCACGCGCGAGCAGATCGACAAGGGCGTGTCGAAATACAATTTCGGCACCACGCCGTTCTACGGTCCGGAGCTGCCCGGTATCAGCGTGTTCTACCGCAACGAGGCCGGCGAGATCTTCCATACCTATTCATGCTTCGCCCGCGGTCTCGACATGATGAACGCGGCCTATCAATATCTCGACCTCACCCCGCTCGGTCGTCACGAGGACGGCCTGCCCTATCCGATGGACTGGGTCCGCCTGCGCGACCAGTACGAGCCGCAGGCGAAGGGAGCGTGCTGCCACGGGTGAGACGGCGGGTGCCCTGTGCCCACACCAACGGTGTCATCGCCCGGCTTGACCGGGCGATCCAGTACTCCGAGACGGTCGTGTCGAATCTAGAAGCCGCGGCGTACTGGATGCCCCGCTCGCCGCCGACGCTGAAGCTTCGGCGCCCCTAGACTGAAGCCCCGGCAAAGCCTTGGCGTAGCCGGGTCGCGGGGCATGACAGCGGAGGCTGAAGCGCAGTCTACCGCTTGGCGTCGGCCTGCTCCGTGCCGTTGCACGAGATCAGCATCGTGTACGGCCGCGCGTTGCCGGCGATGTCGGTGGTCTTGAGCTCGCCCTTCGGTTCGGCGGTCTGGTAGGGCACCACGGAATTGTCGAGGAAGTCGCGCAGCATGCCGGTCTTGATGGCGAAGTTGATGTTCTCCGGAATGTTGCCGGTCGCAGCGACGATGCGCAGTGCGGGGATCTTTGCGGTGACCACGCCCACGATCTGACCGGTGGTGTCGAACAGCGGGCCGCCGCTATTGCCGGGCTGCACCGGCGCGCTGATTTGCAGGAAACGCGTGTCGTTGCGCATGCCGCTGAGCGAGCTCGCGATACCGGTCGTCACGGTGAAGTCCGACGTGAGCAAGCCATGGAAGGGAAAGCCGATTACGATGACGGAATCGCCGGAGCGGATCGAGCGATCGCGGATCCGCGCAAAGTCCTTGAATGTCGTCGTCGACGGCGCCTGCAACAAAGCGAGATCGTTGTTGACGTCGCTCGACACGACGCGCAGCACCATCGCGGCCTCACCGGTGAGGTTGCCCTTGATGTCGCCGACACAGCCGTCGATCACATGGTTGTTGGTGACGACGTGGCCGTTCGCACTGACCACGAAGCCGGTGCCGGTCTTGGCCCTGGCAACTTTGCCGCCGGCCGGCGGCGCCTGCTTGTCCGGCGCAGGCTGCGGCTTGGCGGCGACCTTGGTGAAGTCGCCGGCCTTGTCGAGCCCGTCGGCTTTCACCTTGGTCACGCAATTGGCCAATGCGGCGATCACCGGCCCGGTCGAGGTCAGATCGAAATTCAGAACGGCGCGGCCGGCTGTCGCCACCATCAGGCTCGCCTTCTGAAACGTGCGCACAACATTGACCGGCATGATGGCCGTGAGCATGTTGGGCTGGTACGCCGTGGCGAACAGCCTGGCTTGCTCCTGCCCGTCAAAGGTCACGTCGATCGCGGCGTTCTCGCCCTTGTTGAAGCGGTAGCTGGGACTCGCAAAGGCGAGTGACCATGTGCCGGCTGCATTTTGGCTCACGACGAGGATGACGCCGTTCGCATAAGGCGTCGTCGCGGCGCAATGGGAGAAAGCGCCCGTCTCGTCATTGCTGAAGGCGCCGCCGATCCAGTTGCCGACATTGACGCTGCCGAATGGTCCTTTCGCATGGGCAGCTCCGACGACACTCGCCTGCAAAAGCGATGCAACGACAAACGACTTAAGCCACATACCATCCCCCCATAATGCTTTTCGATCCATCTTATCCGCGGGAGGATACGCAGTGCAATCGGCAGTTGTTTGTCCGGACAGGACCTCCTCGCCGGGCTTGCCTTTACTTTGCGGTGCTATATACTTTGCAATACAAAGTAGCGGGGCGGGCGGTCCCGGACAATTGGGCGGAGCGGGGTTTTGGCGTTGCCAATGCGCGATCTCGACAAGGCACTGGCCGACATCGTGGCGATCCGCAACCAGATTGCGGCGGGCACGGCGTTCCGCGGTTATGGCCCGGCGACGATCGCTGCGACGGGCGCCGTCGCGCTTCTTACCGCAATCCTCCAATTCTGGCTGCTCGGCGATCCCACAAGCGAGCCGGTCGGCTTCTTCTTCGGCTGGTTCATGGCCGCGGTGCTCTCCGTTCTGATGATCGGCATCGAGATGCGCGCGCGCTCGCGCCGTCATCATTCCGGCCTGGCCGATGCCATGATCCATCAGGCGGTCGAGCAGTTCCTGCCCGCGGGCGTCGCCGGCGTGCTGCTCGCGGTGGTGATGTGGAAGTTCGCGAGCGAGACGCTGTGGCTGCTGCCCGGCCTGTGGCAGATCCTGGTGTCGCTCGGCATTTTCGCTTCCGTCCGCTCGCTGCCGCGCACCGTCGCGCTCGCCGGCGCCTGGTATTTCATTTCCGGCTTCGCGGTCGTGGTGCTCGCGAGCCGGACTCACACGCTATCGCCGTGGACCATGGGGCTGCCCTTCGTGATCGGGCAGTCGGTGATGGCGGGCATTCTGTATTTCGCGTCCGGAGACCATGATGTCGAAGACTGACAGCGCACCCTTTTCCTATGAAGGGCTCGACCGCGTTATCCACGAGAAGGCGAGGCTCGGGCTTCTGACCTCGCTGATGGCGCATCCGAAGGGCCTGGCATTCGCCGACCTCAAGCAGCTCTGCGGCCTCACCGACGGCAATCTCAGCCGGCATCTCGCCGTGCTCCAGGAGGCCGGCCTCGTCGAGGTGACCAAGGGCTATGAGGGCAACCGCCCGCACACGACCTGCCGCCTGACCAAGGCCGGCCGCCGCCGCTTCCTCGACTATCTCGCCGTGCTCGAGCGGCTGGTGCGCGACGCCGCCAAGGCCGCCGGCCGCGACGCGCCGCCGCTCGGCCGTCTCGGTATCATCTCGACCTGATCCCCCCTTTTTTGACCGGAGACTTTGCAATGCAAAGCGACATGACCTCTCGCAACGAGAAGCTTCACGTCGGCATCATCATGGACGGCAACGGCAGGTGGGCGACGCGCCGCGGCTTGTCGCGCCTGCGCGGCCACGAGGCCGGCGTGGAGGCGATCCGCCGCATCGTCGAGGCCGCACCCAAGCAGGGCATCGGGACGCTGACACTTTACGCCTTCTCCACCGACAATTGGCGACGGCCGAAAACCGAAGTCGCCGCGCTGATGACGTTGCTGCGCTTCTATCTCGCCAACGAGGTGCAGAGCCTCGCCAGGAACGGCGTGCGCCTCACTGTGATCGGCCGCCGCGACCGTCTGCCCGACGGCATCGCCAATGCGATCRCGCGCGCGGAGGACGCCACCGCGCAGGGCGGCACGCTTCACCTGCGCATCGCGGTCGACTATTCCGCGCGCGATGCCATCCTCAACGCCGCAGCGAAGGCGGCGGCACTGACGAGCCTCACCCGCGAAGCCTTCTCCCAGCTCGTCACCGGTGAAGCCGGCCTGCGCGACGTCGATCTCATCATCCGCACCTCCGGCGAGAAGCGGCTGTCGGACTTCCTGCTCTGGGAAGGCGCCTATGCCGAGCTGCACTTCACCGAGCGGATGTGGCCCGAATTCGACGCGGGCGATCTCTCCGCGGCGCTGGCGTCGTTCCACGGCCGCGAGCGCCGCTTCGGCGGCCTCCAAGCGATCATGCCCGACGAGGTGCCGTCACTCTCCCGTGTGTGATGCACGGCACGGGACAACGAGCTGTTCGTTTTCAGCCGCATGATTGGCAGTGGTGTCCAAGCCGCGGAAGCGCGGTCTCGGTTAGGTGTGCGGTCCACGCAACCTGCCGAGAGCATCACGCATGTCACAGCTGTTTCCGGGAGCCGTCGTCGAGCCGGTCGAACTGGTCGAAGCGAAGGGCATGGTCTGCATCAGGACCGCCAGCGTATCCGACGTCGAGAACCTGTCGGTCTATTTCACCGGCCTGTCCACGACGTCGCGCAACAAGCGCTTCATGGGCGCGCGTACCGACTTCGTCCTGGTCGCGGCCGAATGCGTGGCGAGGACGGGCCGGCCCGGTCATTTCACCCTGCTCGCCGAAGTCAGGCAGGATGGGCAGCACACCATCATCGGCGAAGCGAACTACGCCTATGATGCGCCTGCACGGCATGGCGAGTTTGCCATCTCGGTCGCCGATGCGTTCCGGCGCCTGGGCCTTGGCTTGCAGATGATGACCGCGATGGAGACGCGTGCGACCGATCTTGGCCACGAGATGATCGCCGCCGAGACTGCGCGGACAAATGCCGAGATGCGCGGTCTGGCAAAGAAGGCGGGCTTCCGGGATACCGGCCTCGGAGACTGGCAGTCGGTTCACCTCGCAAAGCGCTTGTCGCGATAGCCGTCCGCGCGTTGCCGCCTGGCACGGATCGTGCTCTAGTATCGCCTGGATTTCCCCAGCGATGGGAGCATCGGCGATGCGCGCAGTTCTGGATCATTGCACCGGCGGAACGGAGCGGCAGGTCAAGGCCGGCACGTCGGTCGTCACCGAGGGCGGCACCAGCAGCGGCCACCTCTACGTGCTCGTCGAGGGCAAGCTCGACGTTCTCAAGGGCGACACGGTGGTCGCGGCCATCACAGAGCCCGGCGCCGTGTTCGGCGAGATGTCCGTGCTGCTCGGGCTGCCGCACACCGCGACGGTGCGGGCCAGCTCGGATTCGGTCATCTATGAGTTCGAGGACGCGGCGTCATTCCTCATCCAGCGGCCCGAGGTCGCGCTGCTGCTCGCGCGCACGCTGGCGCAGCGGCTCAACGTCGCCAACACTTATCTGGCCGATCTCAAGCGGCAATATGCCGGCCACGGCACGCATCTCGCCATGGTCGGCGAGGTGCTCCAGAGCATGATCAACCTGCCACCGCTCGAGGTGTCGCCAGGCTCGGATCGGCAATCCGATCCAAGGATGTGAGCCAGTCCGGCGGCTCCTCGACGGTGTTTGCGGGCCGCTTCAGCGGCGCGCCGAGGTCGATCCACTGCGCCTCGCCCGCAGCCAGCCAGAACGCCTTGTCCGCAGCGAGATCCAGCACGATATGCGTGGGCGGCCGGCCCGGTTGCAGGCCGGCGTTGAAGACCCATGTTTGCCCGAGCCGGTCGAACCACGAGCCGTCGGCGATGAAGGGCGACTGGTGCACATGGCCCGAGATCACCATCGACGGCTGATACTGCATGATCCACTGCACCAGATCGACATCGCCGAAGAAGCGCTTGCCGCCCCAGCTCGTCGGTGAATTCGCCGGCGGCGCGTGATGGGCCCAGATCCAGCGCTGCGGACGGTTGGCGGCGGCGTCGCGCAGCTGCGCGACGATGCGCTGCTTGACCAGCGGGCCATCCCACCACGGGCACACCGTGAACAGCGTGTCGCCGATGGTGAGGCTGTCGCCGTCACAAATGATCCCGAGCTCCCGCACCTCCGAGATCCAGCGCGAGATCTTTTCACCCTCCGCATTGCGCTCGTCGAGGTCGTGATTGCCGGAGCAGAGGATCACGCGGGTCTGCGCCGCGAGCAACGCGAGGTATTTCTTCACCACCACGATCTGCGCGCGAAAATCCACCATCGAGCCGATGTCGAGTGCATCGCCGGCGAAGATCACGAGGTCGAACTGCGGCGCCGCGCTGGCCAGCCAGTCGAGCTGCGGCAGCGAGTAGTGCAAATCGGCCACGACCAGGCAACGCATTGAAAATCCATGGGCGGGTTTGAAAAGGTCTGGAAATTCCAAAACGTTATTTACAAAGCAAGAAGCAGACCAGAATGGCTGCTTTCTTCGTCAGGCCAATGGCCGGCCGCATGCTGCGGTGCATTGGCGTGCGCAAGTAGCCTGGCACCGCGGGGCTGGACCGTGTCATCGAATTCTGATGTCGTGGCGCATCCTCAAACGCCCGTATCCGCATGACCTCCTTCAAGACCATTCGTGCCCGCGCCGAGAAACGCAAGGGCGGCCCCAAGGCACTGGACAAGCTGATGCCCGAAAAGCCCGACCTGAAGGGGCTGGCCAAGCTCGGCGACGATCGCATCCTCGCCGAGATGACCAGGCGGGTGTTTTGCGCGGGTTTTGCCTGGAGCGTGATCGATTCGAAATGGGACGGATTTGAAGAGGTGTTCCTGCATTTCCAGCCGGCCAAGCTCACCTTCCAGCCCGAGGACTATTGGGAGGGCCTCTTGCGCGACGCGCGCATCGTGCGCAACGGCGCCAAAATCATGTCGGTGCGCGACAACGCGGCCTTCGTCCAGGAGATCGCGAAAGAGCACGGCAGCTTCGGCAAGTTTCTGGCGAAATGGCCGCCATCCAACGAGGTCGGCCTTCTCGATCTCCTCACCAAGCGCGGCAGCCGGCTCGGCGGCAACACCGGGCAGATGCTGCTGCGCTTCGTCGGCTGGGATGGTTTTGTCACCTCCAGGGATGTCGTCGCCTGCCTGCGCGATGCCGGCCTCGACATCGCCGAAGAGGTCAAATCAAAGGGCGATCTCGCAAAGGTGCAGGCACAGTTCAACGCGTGGGCCGAGGAGACCGGTCTGCCATACACATATCTGTCACGCATCTGCGCGCTCTCGGTTGGCGAGAACCGAGGCGAACACTAAGTCACGAGAAACCAGGAGAACAAAAATGGCAAAAGCCTATTGGGTTGCGACCTATCGCGCGATCAAGAGCCCCGACGCCATGGCGGCCTATGCCAAGCTGTCGCGTCCGGCCATCGAGGCCGCCGGTGGACGCGTGCTCGCGCGCGGGATGCCGGTTGCGGCCTACGAGCATGGCCTGATGGAACGCGTCGTTCTCATCGAGTTCGACAGCGTCGAGCGAGCCAAGGCGGCGTATGAAAGTCCCGCCTACAAGGCCGCTCACGACCTGCTCGGCGACGGTGCCGACCGCGACATCCGGATCGTCGAAGCCGTCGAATAGCGGCATCGACAGGCGGATCATGTGCATCGTGTGGCGATCCCGTGCCGTGAGCGCGGCAGATGAAACTCGCGATCACGAAATGCATTTTTCCGGAACATTCGTGCGCAACACCCGTTCGGGAATTTGAGCCAGGCGACACAGGCGCAGGGAACGCCCGTTTTGGCTCAACTCACTGAAACCCGGCACGACAGAAACGGAGCAGCGCATGAAGCTCACATCCGAACAGGTGAAGCAGACCGTCAACCAACTCGGCGCCCAGGTGCTGCCCGACGAACATCCCGCCATGCCGCAGCTCAACAGCATGTTCGGCGAACACACCTTCTTCGTCGACGAAACGGGCCTGAAGGTGCTCGAGCCGACGCCGTCGGTCAGCGCCGAGTGCCAGACCGGCGAAGTCGTCAGCCTCGCCGACTGGAGCGATGCCGACCTCACGCGCCTGATGGCCCATGAGCCGGAGCCGACGGGTGTGATCGTCGTGTTCGAGCATGTGAGGCATTGATTGGCCCGAGCGGATCGGCTTCTACGGGTGGCGGGTCTGAAAATCCCGCCACCTTCCATGACTGGTTTGGAGCCGCGCCGCGGACAAGGATCTCGCGTTCGCGGCGGGGCTTTCCAGGCTGGTTCAAATGCCGAAAGTCAGCTGCGGCTCCGCATCGTCGCCGTCCTGGAGGGCAGACAGCGATACCCCCAGGAGCCTGACGCGCTTGGGCAGCGGCATCTCGGCTTCGAGCAGGCCGCAGGCCAGCCGCTCCAGGTCGTCCCGGCCCGCAACCGGCGCTGTGACGGACCTGCCGCGCGTGATGATCTCGAAGTCGGCGAACTTGATCTTCAGGGTGACGGTGCGGCCGCGGTTGCCGGTCGTCTCGCAATGGCGCCAGACCTTGTCGACGAGCGGCTTGAGCTCGGCGGCCAGCGCGCCGTATTCGTCGAGGTCGGTCGAGAACGTCGTCTCCGCGCCGATCGACTTGCGAATGCGGTTAGCCCGGACCGGCCGCTCGTCGACGCCGCGTGAGATCCAGTAGTAATAGGCGCCCGACTTGCCGAAATTCGCATTCATGAACTCCAGCGTCTGGTTGCGGATATCGAGGCCGGTGAACAGGCCGAGCGCATTCATCTTCGCACTGGTCGCCGGGCCGATCCCGTGGAACTTGCCGACGGGCAGCGTCTCGACGAAGGCGGGTCCCATCTCCGGCGAGATCACGAACTGACCGTTGGGCTTGCGATGATCGGAGGCGAGCTTTGCAAGAAACTTGTTGTAGGAGATGCCCGCCGAAGCGTTGAGGCCGGTCTCGGCCTTGATCTTCTCACGGATCAGCAAGGCGACGTCGCGCGCCAACGGGATGCCTTGCAAATTCTCGGTCACGTCGAGATAGGCCTCGTCGAGCGACAATGGCTCGATGATTGGCGTGTGCTCGGCAAAGATGTCGCGGATCTGCCTGGAGATCGCCTTGTAGACCTCGAAGCGCGGCCTGACGAAGATCAGGTCGGGACATTGCCGCTTCGCGGTCACCGACGGCATCGCGGAGCGAACACCGAACTTGCGGGCCTCGTAGCTCGCGGCCGCGACGACGCCGCGTTCCGCGGAGCCGCCGACGGCGACCGGCTTGCCGCGCAGCTCCGGATTGTCGCGCTGCTCCACGGACGCATAGAAGGCATCCATGTCGATATGGATGATCTTGCGGACGGGCGAGACATCGCCAGTCACCGTGCCGGATTCGCTCATGGAACGATGATACAGTTGCCCGAAGAGAAGCGCGAGGTGATGGATGCTTCAGCTATTGGCCTTCGTCGTCGGTGTGGTCGGCATCGGCTGGCTGATCGGTGCGACCAATCTTCCGGGAGAATGGTATGCGGCCCTTGCCAAGCCGGGTTTCGTGCCGCCGAACTGGGCGTTCCCGGTGGCGTGGACTATCCTTTACATCATGATCGCGGTTGCGGGCTGGCGGACTTTTCGCCGTGAGCCGTCGGGTCGAGCGATGCAGGTCTGGGCCGCGCAGCTGGCGCTCAATTTCGTCTGGTCTCCGGCGATGTTCACGATGCACCAGATTGGAGCCGCGCTCGTCATACTCATTTGCCTGTTCGTTGCGATCGTGACCTACATCAGTATCGAGATGTCACGGGACAGGCTGGCCGCCGCGTTGTTCGTGCCTTACGCAGCCTGGGTCGCCTTTGCCGGCCTGCTCAATGCGGCCATCTGGCGCTTGAATTGAGGCGATTTGTCCAAGGCTCATCAAAGGGCAATCTCAGGCTTGTGAGTGGCGAGCCTAGGCACGCGTTCCTACATGGGAGCGCGGAGGACAGCCAATGCAATACAGCTCCGAGCTCATTCAGACCATGCGCCAGGCCCTCGAGACCGTGATGGCGAGCGTACCAGCCGATCAGTCGGTGTTCGGTCTGAAAGCCGCTGTCGCCGAATGCATTTTGAAGGCTGCCGCGCACGGTCATACGTCGTATGACGCCCTGGTGACGTCCGCCTCCGATCAGATCCAGTCGATCATCTCGATGCTGACGTGAGTGCTTGTTCTGGGAGGCCGGCGGCAGATCCGGAGTTCATGCCGACGGAGGCGCCCATAGGAACTCAGGACGAATGCCCTGCTGGATGAGGTCCGTGCCAAGCGACTGAAGTGTGAACATGGCGCCGATGCTGGGTCTTGTACCGCTTGTCCAGCAAGTTTGAAGGCCGATCAAGAGCTGCGACAGGGCCTGATTGAACGCAAGCGACGGACTCGGTGTGACGGTCGATTGCTGAAAATCGAACCAGGTCGGAAACGGGATTGGTGCTCCCGTAAAGCTCCAGTGGCCCGCCGCATCCTGCACCAGCGTTTTCTCGGTGTAGATTTCCTTGAAGACATAATAGTGGGCGAATGTTGCATTACCGGTTGGGGGTTGGTTAGGAGAGCCTTCCGTACCTTCACCTTCGGCCTTGATCAGCTGGATCGCCGCCTGCGCATCGGCGATGCTCTTGATCGGCGTTGCTTCCCCCGAATTGACCGCGAAGGCGCTGGCATTGATCGCGGGATTGACTGTGGTGAAACCCTCGGCGATCGCATCGTAGAAATCACCGATCGTCGCGGGTCCCGTTCTTGCGGCGAGCGCAACCGGTGGAAATTCCGGATACTCGATCTGCATGAAGACCTGAACTTGATCTGGCGTAAGCGGCTTCAGATCAACGGGCAACTTTTGCAGAATTTCTCCGGGCAGGACATTGGTCGGGTAGCTCGGAATGAAGGTCGCATTGGCAATGGATGGCACGCCGCCGATCGCGGTCAGCATGTTGCCTGCCAGGGCAAAGTGATACATCTCTTGCACCACAATGTCCTCAATCATACCGCCGACGCCGCCCGGGTCGCTGTTGATCGACCATTGCGCGCAAAGATAAGGCGGGATGGTGGAGAACTCCAATTGCATCGCGGTCTGGAGTGCGTCTTTCAGGTCGGAAAGCGTCGTAATGCGATCCTCGACGAACTGGGCGATGGTTTTCATCTGAAGCACCCCTCCCGACTTGGTTGATTGCGAAGCCCTGTTCCTGGCGCCGCCACTGGACTGACGTCGTCAAGCAGGTTCAGTGTTGGCTCATTGCTTGCGGGACGAGCGCTCCTGGGGTGATTCAGTCCGACAATAACCGGATATCGGTCTGCGACATCACGCCTACAACCGGACCTGCCCCGATGATCGCGACCAGAAACGTGCCGCGATCAGGCTCATTTTCCGCAACCCATGAACAATAGTACAATTTAAGGGTGCAATCAATTGCGCAATTGGTCAGAAATTTGTGACCGCTTTTCCATTCGATATGCTTAGCCGGACGCGCGCGCGACGTTGCGAAGGCCAGATTGCGAGCCGCAACATTTGATGGATGGTGCCGTCACAGCGTCAAAAGCCGGCACACAATCTCGGCCCCGCACACAGTCTCGGTAAAGAGTACAGTCTCGGTAAAGAGAAAGGAGACTGGCGCACCCGACACGATTCGAACGTGTGACCTTTGCCTTCGGAGGGCAACGCTCTATCCAGCTGAGCTACGGGTGCTAGTCGAGGTTCATTTAGCCGATTGGCGGGGGGTGGGCAACCTCCGCTTTGCCCGGGCCCGGACGCCCGGCATCGCCCAATTCCTGGTCTTATGCTTCGCTCTTCAATCCCGGAGGGCGGCCGGTCCCGAGATCTCGCCGGAATCGGTCACGAACATCAACGGGCCCGTCTCCGAGGTGGCGAACACGGCCGCCGTGAGCGGGCCGCCGAAGCAGGCGCCGGTATCGAGGTTCAATCGGTTGGCCCGCAGATCGGGTGTCCCGGTCCGGACCGGCGTATGGCCATGGACAACGAAAAGCCCGTGGTCTTGATCCGACGACAGGAAGGGTTCCCGGATCCACAGCAGGTCCCGCTCGGATTGTGACGCCAGCGGCACGTCCGGCCGTAGTCCAGCATGGACGAACAGCCGCCCATGCTCGATTCTCGTCAGCGGAAGCGCGCGTATCCAGTCGAGATGCTCGCTCGGCAGATCGGCGGGATCGTCGATCCCGTAGCTGTCGAGCGTCTGCTCGCCGCCGTTGCCCCACCAATTCATGAGGTCGCGGTCGGTGCGCTCCATGTCGGCCGCGCGAAGCAGCATCTCCTCATGGTTGCCCCGCAGACAGACGAAGGGGCAGTCCTGCTTCCCCTCGCTGGCGACGAGAAAATCCATCACCTCGCGGCTTTGGGGTCCCCGGTCGATATAGTCTCCGACAAGCACAAATTGCGCGCTCCGCTCGCCGCGAAGCTCCTCGCACGCGGCGAGCAGCGACGTCAGCTTGTCAAAGCAGCCGTGGATGTCGCCGATCGCGAAGGTGAGCAGTTCGTCTTCGGGAAGGGGCAAAGCCAGGTTTCTCTCTCGTGCCAACTCAGATGGTGAGACCCTTTGGCGTGCCTTTGAACCTGATCCGCTTCGGGCCCACGCCCACCTGCGCGAGCGATTCAATCACTCTGTCATTCAGCCTCTTGCCGCCCTCGTCCTTGCGATCGCGTTGATCCTCGGTAAAATTATAGACGAGCAGTCCGATATTGGCGCTGTTCACGTTGAGCTGCCCCCCCTCCGCAACGGCGCTGATCGCTCCAACTGCGCTGCGACGCCCGTTGCTCCATTCCGCCATCTTGGCCAGATTCTTCGCAACCCATCGATAGCTGTCATCGATCTCCGTCTTGTGAGCGTCGATCACCTTCTGATAGTCCTCGATCTGACCGACAATATCGCGATTTTCCAGCTCGGGGTTGCTGAACATCTTGGCCTCCCAGAACACCAGATCGACGCCGTTTGCCGTCGTTTCGAAGTTCGCCAGGTCCATGCGGGGGAGCTTCCGCTTGATACCGGGGATGCCCGAGGCGTTGATCGCAATCTCCACGTCGACGACGGAGAGATTGGACGTCGCGATCTCGTGGACGCCTTCCTTCTCCTGTCCGGAATAGGCCGATGCAGCCCTTTTGAGCTTCGCCAGCGTCTCTGCGCCTTCGTAGTCGCGCGTCAGCATCCTTTGCTCGGCCTTGCCGAAGGAGAACTTCCCCTCGACGAGCGAAATCTGATCCTTCAAGTCCGGATTCAGCAGATACTTTTCGTGCGTCGAGGCGGTCACTTTCCCGCCCTTGAATGACACTTTGAAGATGGATTGCCCCTGCCAATAGACGTTAAGGTATTCGTCCCGAATGCCGATGATGAGTGTGGGATCGGCGAGAACGTCTTTCCACCAGCCATCCTGCTGGGCGAGTGTCTCGAGTGCCTTGCGAAAGTCGTCGCCCCGGATTCCGCGTCTGAAGCTCATCTCATACCTCCCACCATTCGCCATCGCTGCGTCGCGTGACGTTGTCAAAATATCTGGAGAAACTGTCGCCTTCGAATGTGTGAACGGGCACCAGCCTGTCCGGCTGTATTGCGTTCGCGAGCCGCTTGAGATCCAGGATGCTGGCGTGGCCCGAGGTGTGGATGATCTCGATGGGAACGCCGCGTGTCGCGAGATCCACCTTCAGTCTGGCGCCAGGACCGTCCTTCAGATATCCGTCCCATTGCGACCAGATCGCTCTGGTGCCGGGCCAGAGATTTGCGGCCTCCACGTCGTGGGCCATTGCCGGACGAAACAGCATCACGGTGCGATCGGCGATCTCGGTGATGCGCTCGCGGTAGATCCGTGCGGATTTGTAGGGATCCAGCAGGTCGAAGCGCTTGTTCCTTGCGATCTGTCGCCGCTGATATTCCGGCACATAGACCGACAAATTGGGCCAGCCGGCGTTCGGCAAGCGCTCGTTGCCGGTGGCCCGCAATATCTCCATCGCATAGAGGTCCAGCAGCAGCGTCCGGCCGCTGCGCTTGCAGGCGCGATAGATACTGACGATGCGATCGATGTTCTGCGCGGACGCCGAGAGGATGACGAAGCCTGGCTGTTTAAAACTCTGGGTCAGCCTCGCCTCGATGTCGTCCTCCGTCGGGAATTGCGTGTGCTCGTCGAGACGGCCGACGCTCGACCCCTCCATCAGCATCGTGTCGATATCGCGGGGCGGATGGCTGACCAAACGTTCGAACAGACCGCCCTTGCGACCGTGCGCACGGATGTCGCCGCTGTAGAACAGACGCCGGCCGGCAGCCTGGATCAGCAGCGCATAGGCATCATAGGCCGAGTGATCGACAAGATAGGGCGTGATGCTGAACGGGCCGATCTGGAAGGTTCTGCGATCGTTCAGCTCGAATGAAACATTGGGCACGAAGGCGTTGGGCACGAAAGGAGCTGCCGCACACATGATGCGCGCGGTCGCAGCGCCCATGGCGAGGGGGACATTGGGTCTGCACAGGGGGAGCAAACCCCAATGATCGCCGTGTCCGTGCGACAGGACAACCGCACGCAGGGTTGGATCTTCGACGCGAAGCCCGGCCACAGGCGGGAGAAGATCGTCGGACGCGCCGTCGGCATCCAGCGGAAGGCCAAGGTCGAGCAGGATTCGCTCGCCCGCGGCCTCGAGCTCGATGCAGGTGCCACCAATTTGCTGCGTTCCGCGGTGGACACGTCCGCGAAACGAACCGGCTGCTTCGGTCATCAGCGGTTGGTCTTGGCGGCCGAGCCGGGTTCGGCCGTCACTCGCGACCAGGCGATGGCGTTTTTGGCGGAGGGGAGGGCACTGCGAGATGGACAGGGAAATTTCAAAGCGAATACGGCTCCAGGCAACGACTTATCTATATTCAAACGAGCGCCCGAGAAATTGCGGCTTTTCGAGAAGAAAATGTGAGTGTTGTTCCGGCGCAACATCACCTGTTGGTCAGGCCGAACGCAATAGAACCTTCGGTGGGATGAACGTCAGCCGCGGCTGGACCGGCGATTGGCGGCGACTTGAATCCCGGGCGAGCCGCGATCGGCGCGCGCGAACTCGGCCAGCAGGCGTTCGGAGCAGATGACGCGGTTGCGGCCGAGCCGTTTTGCCGCATAGAGCGCCTCGTCGGCCGCACCCAGCAGCCGGTCGGGGCTGCCGTCGGCCTCAGTGGGAATATGGCTGGCGACGCCGACGCTGAGGGTGACGTGGTCGCCGGCTCCAACAGCTCCATGAGCGATCCGCAAGGTCATGACGGCACCGCGGATCTCCTCGGCGATGGCGCAGGCGGCATCGCAATCCATGTCGGGCAGGATCAGCGCGAACTCTTCCCCGCCATAGCGGCTGGCGAGGTCGAGCGGGCGCACGGCGTGGCGGCTGACGACATCAGCGACCGCACGCAGGCATTCGTCGCCGCTCTGGTGGCCGTGCCGGCCGTTGAACAGCTTGAAATGATCGACGTCGACGAACAGCAGCGCCATCGGCTTCTGCGTCCGCTGGGCGCGAGCCCATTCGCTCATCAGCATCTGGTCGAAGGCGCGCCGGTTCGACAGGCCGGTCAGCCCGTCCTTGGTGGCGAGCTCCTTCAGCGCCATCTCGGCGCGCTTCTGATCGGTGAGGTCGCGCAGCGTCTCCACCACGGCGATCAGATGGCCGGCCTCGTCGTGGATAGGACCGGCGTCGATCGCGAGATAGAGCTGGCTGCCGAGCTTGGGCATCACGCACCAGTTCTCCGCGGAAAAGCCGAGCCCGTTGTGGCCGCGTGCGGCATATTCCGAATAAAACTCCGGCAGCTGCTCGGGACGGTCGAGCGCGACCAGGTCGGCGAGGCAGGGGCGCCGGGTCTCGTAGAAGGCCTGCCAGTGTTTCGTCGTGCCGATCACCTCCGCGGCGGGAACGCCGGTCAGCCGCTCGCAGGCTCTGTTCCAGATCACGACGCGGCGCTTGGGGTCGATCACGAAGGTCGGCACCACCAGATGCTGCATCAGCCGCACGGCATAGGAATCCGCGACGTCGACGCCTTTCGCTGACGTTTTCCGCGGCTTCGCCATCTCAGGCCACCGCCGCCACCGGCGCGGCATCGTTCGGACCGAACAGCTTTCGCACCTCGGCGGCGGGCTTCGGTTTGCTGAACAGATAACCCTGCATCTCCGTGCAGCCGAGCGCGCGCAGCATCTCGCGCTGCGCCTCGGTCTCGACGCCCTCGGCGACGGTGGTCATGTGGCTCGCCGCGGCGATGTTCACCACCGCCTGCACGATCACGGGCGCGCCACTGGTCTCCGCGATGTCGGCGACGAAGCAGCGGTCGATCTTGATCTTGTCGAACGGGAAGCGCTTCAGATAGCTCAGCGAGGAATAGCCGGTGCCGAAATCGTCGAGCGCGATGCGCACGCCGATCGACCGGAGCTGGTGCAGGATCGAGAGCGCGGCCTCGTCGTCGCGGATCAGCACGGCCTCGGTGATTTCGAGCTCGAGCCGGGAGGGAGAGAGCCCGGAGGCGGCGAGTGCGCCGGCAATCCGCAGCGCCAGCGTGTCGCATTTGAGCTGCACCGGCGAGACGTTGACCGCAATCCGCACATGCGCCGGCCAGGTCGCGGCCTCGTTGCAGGCCATGCGCAGCACCCAGTCGCCGAGCTCGTTGATCAGGCCGGTATCCTCGGCGATCGGAATGAACTCCGCCGGTGACACCCAGCCGCGTTCGGGATGCCGCCAGCGCAGCAGCGCCTCGCAGCCCGACACGTCGTTGGTGCGCAGGTCGACCAGCGGCTGGTAGTGGATCTCGAAGCCGCCGTTCACCAGCGCCTGGCGTAGATCCTGCTCCATGGTCAGGCGCGCCTTGGCGCTCGCATCCATCTCCGGCTCGAAGAAGCGATGGGTGCGGCGTCCTTCGGCCTTGGCGCCGTACATCGCAAGATCGGCGTGCTTGATGAGCTGGTCGAGATCGGTTCCGTCCTGCGGCGCCAGCGCGATGCCGATGCTGGCGTCGGTGGAGAGCTGATGGCCGAGGCAGTGATAGGGCTGGCGGATCGCCTCGTAGATCCGCGTCACGAATGACAGCACGTCCGCAGAGGACTGGATTCCGCTCTGGATCACCGCGAATTCGTCGCCGCCGAGCCGCGCGATCAGGTCGCTCTTCTTGAGGCAGCCGCGCAGCCGGGTCGCGATCGCCTTCAGCAGCTCGTCGCCGACGTGATGGCCGAGCGAATCGTTGATGCCCTTGAATTCGTCGACGTCGATATAGAGCAGCGCGAACTGCTCGCCGCCGGCGACCTTCGCCAGCTCGCGTTCGATCTGTTCGCGGAACAGCGTGCGGTTCGGCAGGTCGGTCAGCGCATCGTAATGCGCCATATGCGCGATCTTGTCGTGGGCGCGCCGCCGCTCGGTGACATCCTCGACGACGCTGATGAGGTAGCGCGGCTCGCCGGACTTGTCGCGAATGCCGATCCGGGTCGAGGTGATGTAGCGCGGTCCCTTGGTCTGGCTCTGCCAGGCGTGCTCGTCCTTGAACAATCCCCCGGGCGCCTGCAGCGCCTTGCTGTCGTCGTCGTTGACGATCCTGGCGGCGGCTTCCGGATACATGTCGAAAGGAGTCTTGCCGACGATGACGTCACCCGACTGGCCGAACTGCTCCTCGGCGGTCCGGTTGACCAGCAGATATTGCCGCGTCAGGGCATCCTTCACCGTGATCTGCGAGGGGATGTGATCGATGATCTCGCGCAGGAACATGTAGTTGCGGTCGCGTTCCTGCTCCAGATTGCGCCGCTCGGTGATTTCCTCGATCGTGGCGACCCATCCGCCCTGCGCCAGCGGGGTGTTGATGACCTGGAAGGCGCGGCCGTTGGGCAGTTCGTGGATCCTGCTGGAGGCCTTGCCCTCGGCGACGACCCGCATCACATCGGTGCAAAACGTCTCGACGTCGCCGCCGAACGTGCCACGCTCCTTGCGATGCTGCATCGCCTCGCGGATGTGACAGCCGGGCTTGATGATGTCGTCGGACAGGCCGAACATCTCGGAGTAGCGGCGGTTGCAGGTGACGATAAATCCGGCGGCATCGTACAGGATCAGCCCTTGCGACATGTTGTTCAGGGCGGTGTCGAGCCGCAGCCGTTCCGCTTCGATCCGCTCCTGGGCTTCCCGGTTCTGCCGGCTGATCTGGCGGATGATCAGGAAGAGGATCAATGCGATCACGATCGCCGAAAGCGTTGCCGTGGTGACCATGAAGCCGGTCTGCTGACGCCAGTCGGCCAGCGCGGCGCTCGTGGTGTTGGTCGCGACAATGACCAGCGGGAAATGCGACAGCGAGGCCCCCGAGCCGAGGCGGTCCTCGCCGTCGATCGGTCCCTTGACGCGCAGCGTGTGCCGGCCGCCCTCGGCCAGCATCTTGCGCATCAGCGGCGCGTCCTTGAAATTCCTGCCGATCAGCTCTTCGACATGCGGATAGCGGGCCAGCATCTTGCCTTCGCGATCGAACAGCGAGATCGCCGTACCCTCGGCAAGCGCGACAGATGCGAAATACTGCCGGTAGCTGTCCGGATCGATCCGCCGGACCATGGCGCCGAGGAAGGTGCCGTCCGCGCCGCTCAGCCGCCGCGCGACGATCGTGGTCCATTTGCCGATGATGAAGCTGCGGACCGATTCCAGGATGACCGATTCGGCCATCGGATCGGATTTGAACGTCTGGAAATAGGCGCGCGAGGAGACGTTGATCTTGGGCAGCGGCTCGGCTCGCGACCAGTTGATCAGCTCGCCGTCGGCATCGTAGATCGCGATGTCGCCGAGATAGGAGACGGAGCTGATCTTGCTCCGCAGCATCTGGTTCGTCGCGAGCCCGGACATGCGCTCGCGGAACATCGCCGGCGAAGTGATCTCCGGCAGGTTCATCTGCCCGATCAGGTCGGCGGCGACGACGTCGGAATCCTGGAATTGCTGATCGAAGTGCCGCGCGATCAGCTGCACCGTGTTTTCCAGCTCGCGCTCGCGGTTGGCCAGGGTGCGCTCGCGGAATTCGCCGACGGCCATGGCGGTCACGGCGAAGATCCCGGCGACCAGCAACACACCGCACAGGGTCAGCCAGAGGACAGGACCACGCCGCGCCAAGGCCGCCCAGCCGTTGGTCGCGGCTGATGACATTCCGGCTGTCACCGTGGAAAAGACCTGGCGCATTTCCCCCCTCCCTGGAAGGACAGGAATACACCGCACAAATGGCGCAAACCTTAGGAAAGCCAGTTACCTAAGCATTAATCCGGTTGTGCAGTCGCGCCCGTATGCAGTGGGGCGGGAATCACGTCGCGGTTGTGCCGTGCCCATCACAACCGCTGCGCTGCATCATTAACCGCAGCTTAATGCGAAGCGCCCGCACTCTTGTCGCGGCCGGCATTGCGCAGACGTCCGACGACGCCGGTCGGGAAGAAGTAGACGCTGGCGATGAACAGCAGCCCGAGCCACAGCAGCCAGCGATCGGGATGCAACAGCCCCGGCAGCAACGGCAGGCCGGCTTCGCTCGCCGCCTTGGAGGCGACGCCCATCAGCGATTGCAGATAGTTCTGGGCGAGGATGAAGATGGTGGCGCCGATGATCGCGCCGTAGATCGTGCCCATGCCGCCGATCACCACCATCAACAGGATGTCCAGCATGATCGAGAAGCTGAGCGAGGTGTCGGGACCGGCATAGCGCAGCCACARCGCGTTCAAAATGCCGGCGCTGGCGGCGACCAGCGCGGCGAGGCAGTTGGCGTAGGTCAGGTGGAAGACGGTGCGAAAGCCGAGCGCCTCGGCGCGAAAGCGGTTCTCGCGGATCGCCTGGAGCACGCGTCCGAACGGCGAGTTCACGACACGCAACAAAGCGAGGATCATCAGGGCCGAGACGGCGAACACCAGGTAGAAGGTGAGGATGCGGCCGTTGATCTCGAATCCGAACAGGTTCTTGGAGATCAGCACCGTGCCGGGCCGCAGCAATTCCGGCAGCTGGAAGCTGCGCCCGTCCTCGCCGCCGGTCAGCCAGGAGAGCTGCGAGGCCAGCACCTGGAAGGCGGAGGCGACGGCGAGCGTGATCATGGCAAAGAAGATCGCGGCGACCCGCAGCGAGAACAGGCCGATCGCGAGCGCGAGCAGCGCCGCGAGCGGCAGGCCGACGACGATGCCGGTTGCGACCGCGGCCCAGTTCGGGCCCATCCCGTACAGCGCGATCGCGATCGCGTAACTGCCGATGCCGTAGAACATGGTGTGGGCGAACGACACCGAGCCGGTATAGCCGAGCAGGAGGTCGTAGGAGGCGACGAGCGCGGCGAAGACGCAGATCTTGGCCGCGACGTTCAGCGCCTTGGCGCCCGGGAACAGGAACGGCGTCGCCGCCAGCGCCAGGATGATGACGATGAGGAGAAGCGTGAGCACGCGGCTCTTCGGCGGATCGCCTGACAGGAGCATCATCGGCTGGTCACCGCATAGAGGCCGCGCGGCCGCCACATCAGAATGGCGACCATCAGCAGGATGTTGGAGACGAGGGCGAGTTTCGGCACCAGGAAGCCGCCGTAATTGGCGACCATCGCGACCAGGATGGCGCCGATGAAGCAGCCACCGATCGAGCCGAGGCCGCCGATGATGACGACGATGAAAATCAGGACGGTGAGGTCGTCGCTCATGGAGGCATGGACCTGCTCGCGATAGAGCGCCCACATCACGCCGCCGAGGCCGGCGAGCGCCGATCCCGTCATGAACACGCCGAGGAACAGGCGGCGGATGCGATAGCCGAGCGCCTCGACCATCTCGCGGTTCTCGACGCCGGCGCGGATCAGCAGGCCGAGCTTGGTGCGGTTGAGCACGAGCTGGATCGCGATGAAGACCGCGAGGCCGATCAGCATCGCCAGCACACGGTATTTGGCGATCGCGACGTCGCCGAGGATGAAGGAGCCTCGCAGCGAGGTCGGCAGGGGTGTCGGGATGATCTGCGGCCCCCACAGCGCATAGAGCGTCTGCTCGGCGACGATCAGGCCGCCCGTCGTCATCAGGATCTGCTTCAGGTGCTGGCCGTAGACGGGCAGGATCAGCACGCGCTCGACGACCAGGCCGAGCGCGCCGGACACTGCCATCGACAGCAGCGCTGCCGGCGCCAGCACGGCGAGGTTCATCCACAGTGAATCCGCCTGCATCGAGGCCGCGAACGGCGCCAGCACGAGGGTTGCCACATAGGCGCCGACGGCGATGAAGGCGCCGTGGCCGAAATTGAGCACGTCCATCAGGCCGAATACCAGCGTCAGCCCCGAAGCCATGATGAAGATCATCATGCCCATGGCGAGACTCGCGGCGGTCAGCGTCAGCCAGGTGCTGGGTGACCCCACCAGAGGAATCATCGCAAGCGCCAGCGCGATCGGCAGCAGGATCGGCGCGAGATCGCGCTTCGGCTTCGGCAGCGGATCATTTGCGGCGAGTTCAGTCACTGATGCGCCTCCAGGCTCAGGCCGAGCAGCCGCTCCTGCAGCGGCACGTCGGCGGCGAGCGCCGCCATCTCGCCGCGATGAACGATGGTGCCGTTGTCCATGACCAGCACGTTGTCGCCGAGCTCGCGGGCGGCAAAGAAATTCTGTTCGACCAGCAGGATCGTCGCACCCTTGCGCTTGATCTCCTTCAGGCACTCGATCAGTGCCATGACGATCGCGGGCGCCAATCCCTTGGTCGGCTCGTCGATCAGCAGCAGCTTGCGCGGCTCGACGATGGCGCGCGCGATCGACAACATCTGCTTCTGTCCGCCTGAGAGGCTTCCCGCGCGCGACAGCCAGAACCGGCGCAGTGCGGGGAAGAAGCCGAAGATCCAGTCGAGCTGGGTATCGTCGAGCGGCCCGTCGCGCGCCGCCAGCACCAGGTTTTCCTTCACCGTGAGGTCGGAAAACACCGCCATGCTCTCCGGCACGTAGCCGACGCCGAGCCGCGCGATGTCGGGCGTGGCGCGGCTCTCGATGCGCTCGCCCGCAAGCGTGATTTCGCCGCTGGAGGCCTGCCACAGGCCCATGACGGTGCGCAGCGTCGTGGTCTTGCCGGCGCCGTTGCGGCCGAGCAGCATGGTGGTCTGGCCCTGGGGGACTGCGAGGTCGATGCCCTGGAGGATGTGGTAGCGGCCGATATGCGTGTGCACGCCGGAGAGTTTGAGCAGATCGGTCATGCGGCACTCTTTGGAGCAACGCCGAGATAGGCTTCCTGCACGATCGGTGAGGCGATCACCTCGGCCGGCGGACCGTCGGCGACAAGTTGTCCGTTGTGCAGCACGATGATGCGGTCGGCGAGCGAGCGCACCACGTCCATCTTGTGCTCGACGAGGAGGATGATCTTGCTCTTGTCCTGCTTGAGCTGCGCGATCAGGTTCAGCACGACCGGCACCTCGTCGATGCTCATGCCCGCGGTCGGCTCGTCGAACATGAACACTTTGGGTTCGAGCGCGATCATCAGCGCCACCTCGAGCTTGCGCTGGTCGCCATGCGACAGCGCAGTCGCCGCGACGCCGCGGCGATTGCCGAGTGCGACCTGGTCGAGGATGGAATCGGCGCGGGTGATCAGGTCGCGGCGGACCATCCAGGGCCGCAGCATGTCGTAATGGGTGCCGCTGGCCGCCTGCACCGCGAGGCGGACGTTCTCTTCCACGGTGAGATTCGGAAACAGGTTGGTGAGCTGGAAGGCGCGGCCGAGGCCCGCGCGGGTGCGCAGCGGCGCGGAATGCTGGGTGATGTCGGTGCCGTCGAACAGGATGCTGCCGTGTGAAGCGCGCAGCTGGCCCGAGATCAGGTTGAAATAGGTGGTCTTGCCGGCGCCGTTCGGCCCGACGATGGCGGTGAGCTCGCCGGGGCGGAACGTGCAGGTGACGTTGTTGACCGCGACATGGCCGCCGAAGCGGATGGTGAGGTCGCGCGTCTCTAACGTCAGGGCCATGAGGATAACTCTGGAATAGGGAAGGATCCTCTCCCCGCACGGGCGGGGAGAGGGGATTCGATATCAGCGCTTGTTGCGGACCGGAACGTCCATGTCCTCGATCTTGAGCTCGCGCACCGGCTCGAGCACGGCCCAGGCGACGTTCGGATCGACCTTGACCTTGAAGTGATACATGCTCTGGAGCGCCTGATGGTCCTCTTTCCGGAACACCATCTTGCCCTTCGGCGTGTCGAACTCCAGGCCTTCCATCGCCGTGATCAGCTTCTCGGTGTCGGTCGACTTCGCCTTGGTGACGGCGGCGACGACGGACATCGCGGCGGCAAAACCACCCGCGGTGAAGAAGTCCGGCGGCGCATTGAAGCGCTTCTGGTGCTCGGCGACCAGCCAGTCGTTCACCGGGTTCTTCGGGATCTCGTAGTAGTAATAAGTCGCGCCTTCCATGCCGGGCAGGCCCTTATACGCCGCGAGCGCCGGCAGGATGTTGCCGCCGGTCGACAGCTCGATGCCGTAGCGCTTCGGGTCCATGTCCTGCAGCTTGGCCAGCGGATTTCCGGCGCCGGCCCAGATCACCCAGATCACCTTGCGGCCGGGCTTGTCCTTCAGCGCGTCGAACAGGCGCTGGCCGACCGCGGTGAAGTCGGTGGTGTTGGTCGGGGCGTATTCTTCCGCGGCGAGCGTCGCGCCGGTCTTGGCGAGCGCCTCCTTGAAAGCGGCGACGCCGTCGCGGCCGAAGGCGTAGTCCTGCGCCAGCGTCGCCACGGTGACGCCCTGCTTGCCGATCGCGACCGCGTTCGAGATCGCGTCCTGCGACGAGTTGCGCGCGGTGCGGAAGATGTAGCGATTCCACTTCTCGCCGGTAATCTGGTCCGCGACCGCGGGCTCGACGATCAGGATCTTCTTGTTCTCCTCGGCGACGGGGAGGATGGCGAGCGCCGCGGCGGACGAGGTCGTGCCGATCGCGATGTCGGCCTTGTCGTCCTGATAGGCTTCCGCGAGCGCGGCCTTCGACAGGTCGGGCTTGCCTTGGTCGTCCTTGGTGATGACGACGATCTTGCGGCCGTCGAGCATCATGGTGCCCTTGGTGGCGTATTCAAAACCCATCTGCAGGCCGGTTTCGGTCTGCTTGGCGTAGGCTTCGAGCGGGCCGGTCTTGCCGTAGATCAGTGCGACCTTGAGGTCGTCGGCCTGCGCGGAGGTGTTCGCGGCCAGGCCGAGGATGGCTGCCGTGAGAATGAGCGATCGACGCACGATGATTTCCTCCTTGAATGAACTGCCTTGATCACAGCGATTTGCACAAGTGTGCATACATTGCAATTCCACCTTCCGGCGGAGCTTGCACGAGGCTCATGTGACAGTTTCTTGACGTGCGCGTGCCGGATCGTCGCAGGCCGCGATGAGTTCGCGTTAACGATCCCCTGGCTTCACATCAGCCCATGCGTTTCCTCAGGCCGCCTCAGAGCAAGCCCTGCGCCAGATCCGGGGCTTGGCGCGGGAATGGCTGAAATTGCGGCGGATCACGCGCGAATGCCACAGGCGAGCGCCGATATGGCGGTGTCAGGAGTCCGAGACTCCGGACACGTGCCGTCTCGAAAATCAGACAGGCGGCGATCCCGACGCCAGTCCGAACTTGGCGAGCTTCTTGTAGAACGTCGCGCGCGAGATGCGCAGCATCCGCGCGGCTTCCGAGATCTGGCCGTTGCTGGCGGCGAGCGCATGTTCGAGCGTCTGCTTCTCGAACTCCGCCTCGGCTTCGGCATAGGGCACGACCGAGCCGGTCATCTGCGGCGCCGGTCCAGGGCCGGCCTCCGCGCTGACCGGCAGGATGTGAACGAAATCGTCGCCGGTCAGGCGCCCGGAATCGCTCAGGATCAGCGCGCGTTCCAGAATGTTGCGGAGCTCGCGGACGTTGCCGGGCCAGTCGTAGCGCGCGAGCGCCGACAATCCGCTCGGCGTGATCCTGGCATTGAGGAAATCGCCGGAGGCGCTGATGTCCTCGATCAGCCGCGCGCAGATGTCGGGCAGATCGTCGAGGCATTTTCTCAGAGGGGGCAGGTCGATCGAGAGCACGTTGAGGCGGTAGTAGAGATCGGCGCGGAAGGCGCCGTCGCTGACGCGCTTGCGCAAGTCCACGTTGGTCGCGGCAATGACGCGCACATCGACCTTGCTGATCTTGTCCGAGCCGAGCGGCTCGATCTCGCGCTCCTGCAGCACGCGCAACAGCTTGGCCTGCAATTGCAGCGGCATCTCGCCGATCTCGTCGAGGAACAGCGTGCCGCCATCGGCGATCCGGAACTTGCCCTCGCGTCCCCTGCGGTCGGCGCCGGTATAGGCGCCCGGCGCAGTGCCGAAGAATTCGGACTCGATCAGCGTTTCCGGGATCGCCGCGACATTGACGCTGACGAACGGCTTTTCCGCGCGCGAGGACGCATTGTGGATCGCCTGCGCCAGCAGCTCCTTGCCGGTGCCGGTCTCGCCGGTGAGCAGCACGGTCACGCTCTGCCGCGCCGCGCGCTTGGCGAACTCCTTGGCCTGCGCGATCGCCGGTGTCGTGCCGACGAAATCGGCAAGGGTGAAGCGCGCCGCGCGGGCGTTGGACAATTGCCGCCGCGCCAGCCGCAGATCGCTCTCGAGCTGGGTGACGCGGGCGAGCAGCGGCTTGAGGCTTTCGAGGTGGTCGTAGAGCACGAAGCCGATCGCGCCGATGACGTTGCGGTCCTCGTCCTCGATCGGCATGCGCGTCACCACGAGCTGCTCGCCGCCGAGCTCCATGATGTCGAGCAGGATCGGCTCGCCGCTCTCGGCGACGTTCCGCATCAGGCTGTTCGGGATGATCTCCTCGATCGGCCGGCCGATCGCTTCGGTGGTGTGCTTGAGGCCGAGCGAGGCCAGATATTTCTCGTTGACGTAGATCACCCGTCCGCCGCGGTCGATCGCGATCGCGCCCTCGCACAGATGCTCCAGCCGTTCGAACAGCGTCACCATCGCCCGCGCGCGGACATAGGCGGGATCGCTGACGTCGGGGGAGGAGGGCATGGCGTACCTCAGGGAAGTCCGCCTGTGTATTAGCAAAAGGGCAGCAATTTCAAAGGGGGAAATGGCACGTAAGCAGCTCAGCAATTGCCGTCGTCCCGGGGCGCGAAGCGAACCCGGGACCCATACCCACAGGGAGAAGTTTGGCGAAGACTAGGAGTGGGAGCCTCGCTCCACATCTGCTCCCTGGGGTTATGGGTCCCGGGCTCGCGCTTTGCGCGCCCCGGGACGACGGCGGTACTCGTTGCGCCGTTGTCGCCCTACCGCCGGTACCCGCTCGCCCGCGAATAGCCCTGCCGGTTCTGCTGCGTCGGGCGGTTGGACACGCCGGGACGGGATTCGCTGGAGGCGGGGGTCGCGAGCTTGAGCTCCTCCAGGAAGATCGGCCGGGCGAAATAATAGCCTTGCGCGTAGCGGATCTTGGTCGCGGCCTGGAGATAGGCCAGCTCCTCGAAGGATTCGAGGCCTTCGGCGATCACGGTCATGCCGAGCGCTTCGCTCAGGGATTCGATCGCGCGCAAGATACCCTGGCTGCGCGGGCGCTTATGGATGTCGGTGATGAACGAGCGGTCGATCTTGATCTCGTCGGCGGTGATGTCGGCGAGCGCCGAGAGCGAGGAATAGCCGGTGCCGAAATCGTCGATGGAGATGCCGACGCCGAGCTTGCGGAACATCGGCAGGATCTCGGTCTGGAAATGATTCTTGGCGACGAAGGCGTCTTCCGTCACCTCGATCATGAAGCGCTGCGGAAAGCCGGTCTCGTCCAGCGCCCGCGCRAAACTGCGCATGAATTCGGGGTTGCCGGCCTGCTTGGCGGCGACGTTGATGCTGATGGTCGCTTCCGCGCCGAAGCTGTCGTTGATCAGGTCGATCGACTTGACGATCTCGGCGAGCACGAGATGGGTGAGCTCGTCGATCAGTCCCAATTCGCCGGCAAGGTTGATGAACGAGCCCGGCGCCTGGATCACGCCCTCGTCGTCGCGCAGGCGCACCAATGCCTCGATGCCCGTCACGGCCTGGGTGCGGATGTCGACCTTGGACTGGAACGCGCAGCAGAAGCGCTTTTCGAGGATGGCGAGCCGCAGCGACTGCTCGATCTTCATCCGCGCCAGCGCCTCGCGCTCCATGCTGGCGTCGAAGAAGGCCGCTGATCCCTTGCCGCTGTTCTTGATGCGGTACATCGCGATGTCGGCGTTCTGACGCAGCGTCTCGAAGCTGCGGCCGTGGTCGGGATAGAGGCTGACGCCGACGGAGGTGGAGGCGAAGACCTCCGAATTGTCGATGAAGAACGGTGCGGTCAGCCGCTCCAGCGTCGCTTGCATGAATTCGGCGACTTCCTCCTGGCTCTGGATCGGGGAGAGCAGCAGCAGGAATTCGTCGCCGGAGATGCGCGACAGCATGTCGGAATCGCGCAGGTCGCGCCCGAGCCGCTTCGACAGCTCGACCAGCAGCGCGTCGCCGACGGCGTGGCCGTAATAGTCGTTGATGTGCTTGAAATTGTCGACGTCGAGAAAGGCGAGCGCGAAACGCTCGCCTTTGCCGTCGCGCGCGAGCAGGCTGCCGGCGCGATGCTCGATCACGCGCCGCGAGGGCAGGCCGGTCAGCTCGTCGAAATAGGCCGAGCGAAATAGCTGGTCCTCGAAATTCTTCTGTTCGGTGATGTCGGAGGACGCCGAGATCAGCAGCTCGCGTCCGGCAACGCGGACGGGGCGATGGGTGGTCAGCAGCACCTGGCGTGCAGCTCCGTCGTGGAGCGCTTCCTCGGAGATGACCGCTTCGCCGGACCTCAGTGCCCGCTGGCAGGCTGCCCGGCGCGGCGTCAGATCGGGCGACGGACGGCTGCCGTCCATGCCGAGCTGGGCGGCCGCGACATCGTTAACCAGCAGAAGCTCGCCCTGCGCGTCCTGCACGGTCAGGCCGGCAGGCAGCATTCTAACGATTTCCTTGAGAAATCCGAGTTCGGCTTCACTCGCGCCGGAATATCTGTTGTCGTTCATAGAAGTCATGAATCTTGTTGTTTCAACGCGCCTTTGCAATGGACGCGATCTTGCGCAGTTCCCTCTTAGGTTTGGTTAAGGGGTACGGAGAAATACGGGGGTGTTTTGCGGCGATGCGACGCGCCCGACCCATCGTCATTAACGGAGCGTCAACGCGCGCAACGAAACTGCGAGCGGGGCGCGCATCTCTTGCGCTCGTGCCGCGTCTAACCGTTCTGCGGGATGCGGCATTGCATGATGCAATGCAGGCCGGTCTTGAGATACGAGACCTCAGACTTGCCGTCGAAAGCCGACAGCGCTGACTTCAGTAGCTTGGTGCCGAAGCCGGGCTCGGAGACCTTGTCGATGCTCGGGCCCTCGGTTTCGTCCCAGGTGACGGTCAGACGGTCGCCGCTGACGGTCCACGACACCTGCAATAATCCGCGCGGCGCGGAGAACGCACCATATTTGCCCGCGTTGGTGGCGAGCTCGTGAAACATCAGGGACAGCGTGACCGCGAGCTTCGGCGGCAGGAACAGCCGGTCGCCGTTGAGCGTGAAGCGGACATGGCCGTAAGGTCCGAGCTCCGCGATCAGGAGATCGCGGATATCGCAGCCGCCCTTGTCGATCCGCGAGATCAGATCGTCGGTTGCGGCCAGCGACCGTAGCCGCGGATCGATCCGGGCCCAGACCTGCGGCTGGTCGTGCAGCACCTGGTGCAGCACGGCGTGCGCGGTCGACAGCTTGTTCTTCAGCCGGTGCTGGAGCTCGTCGACCAGCAGCTTGCGGTATTCTTCTTCCTCGATCAGGCGTTTGGAAATCCGGCGCTGTGCCGCCAGCATCCCGCGATAATGCTCGACGCCCCAGATGGTGAGGGCGGAGACGCCCCAATAAAGGGTCAGCAAGGTGAACCTGGAGCGATCGGCAAGAGCGTCGCTGAAATTGACGACGACGCCGAGCACGCCGCCGACCAGCGCGGTGATGATGCCGATCCGCAAGCCGCCGAATGCGGCGGCAAAGAACACGGCCGGAAAGTACGGGGTGAAGTAGACGTCGGGCCGCACATGCGCGAGACCCCAGCGCGCCACCGTCGCAACCAGCAGGCAGGCGACCGCGAAGCCGAGGCTCAGAGCGAGCGATGGCGCTGCCACGCCCTGCCAGCCCTTGCGGAATTCGTCGATCAGCTTCTCCATGCCCGGCCCGGTTGCGCTATGCGCGCGTAAATCGAGAAAGGAGCGGGAATGTTACGCATGTCGCATGCACAAGCAAAGCTTGCCTTGTCGCAGACCGGCAGGAATAGTGACTGTCGCGGCGCCGAGATCGATCGGCGTCCGCCATTTGACATCAAATCATTCGAAAACAGGAACATTCCATGGGTAGGTTGGATGGCAAGGTTGCGGTGATTACAGGCGCGACGAGCGGGATCGGCCTGCGTACCGCGGAAGTCTTCGTTGCCGAAGGTGCCAAAATTGTGATCGCGGGGCGGCGCATACCGGAAGGCGAGGCGCTGGCGAAGCAGCTCGGGGTCAATTGCATCTTTCGCCAGACCGACGTGACGGTCGAAGCGCAGATGCAGGCGCTGATCGCGCTCGCGGTGGAGAGGTTCGGCCGGATCGACTGCCTGTTCAACAATGCCGGCGGCCCGGCGCAGACCGGGGGCATCGAAGGCCTCGATGTCGAGCGGTTCGACGCGGCGATGGCGACCTTGGTGCGCAGCGTCATGCTCGGCATGAAGCATGCCGCGCCCGTCATGAAGAAGCAGGGGTCTGGCAGCATCATCAACAATGGCAGCATCGCAGGCCGTCTCGCCGGCTTTTCCTCCTCGGTCGTCTATGGCGCGGCCAAGGCGGCGGTGATCCATCTCACCAAATGCGTGGCGATGGAGCTCGGCGAGTCCAACGTGCGGGTCAACTCGATCTCGCCCGGCGCGATCGCGACCGGCATTTTCGGCAAGGCGCTGGGGCTCGCGACCGATGCGGCGGAGGCGACGCCTGCCGTGATGCGCGAAGTCTTCAAGACCGCACAGCCGATCCCGCGCGCGGGCCTCCCCGATGACATCGCGCAGGCCGCGGTGTTTCTGGCGAGCGACGAATCCAGCTTCGTCAACGGACACGATCTCGTCGTCGACGGCGCCGTCACCGGCGGCCGCAACTGGAGCCAGCAGCAGCAGGGTTACGTCGCCATGCGCAAGGCGTTCGATCAGGGGGCGTAGCGGATAGGCGGCGGTGCCGTAGGGTGGGCAAAGGCGCGCCCTTCGCGCGCCGTGCCCACCAATTCTTTCCATCGCGGCAGATCGTGGCGGCAAATCGTGGGCACGGCGCTGCGCGCCTTTGCCCACCGTACGAGACCTGCGCTCGCGGCAGGTCTCGTGCCCCGGACGCAGCGCAGCGCTTCTTCAGCGGTGCGCTGCAGAGCCGGGGCCCATCTCTCGGAGCGGACGGYGTCGCAAGATACTGGGTCCCGGCTCTGCGCAGCAGCGCTACGCGCTGCAGCGCGTCCGGGACAAGAGAGCGGCGCCTACGCCGCCTTCACCCGCACCCTCAAGCCATCCCGCGGCTTCGGGATCGGCCACATCTGCCAGTCCGGCTTGTAGCCCGGCTCCAGCGATACTTCGAGGTTCTGCAAAAAGTGCCGGGCAAAGCACTTCGCCTGCATGTAGGCGAAGTGCAGGCCGAGGCACATATGCGCGCCGCCGCCGAACGGCACCCAGGCGAAGCGATGCCGGTTGCGCTGGGCTTCCTCGGTGAAGCGCAAGGGATCGAAGCGATCCGGCTCCGGCCAGATGTCCTTCATGTGGTGGGTGTAGAGCGGATTGACGCCGACGGCGGTGCCGGCCGGAATCGTAAAGCCCTTGAAGGTGAAATCGCGCATCGCGCGGCGCGGCATCGACGGCACCGGCGGCTTGATCCGCAGGGCCTCCTTGAACGCCATCTCCGACAGCGGCATTTTTTCGAGGTCGTCGAAGCTGCTCGGCGAACCCGGTGCGAGCCCCAGCGCAAGAACCTCTGCGCGCAATCTATCCTGCCAGTCCGGATTGGCGGCGAGCTCGCCGATGAAGGAGGTCAGCGACGAGGTCAGCGTGTCGTGCGCCGCCATCATCAGGAAGCTCATATGGTCGATGATGTCCTGCTCGGAGAGCAGGGCGCCATCCTCGTGGGTGGCGCGGCAGAGCTGCGAGAACAGATCGTCGCCGCCGTGATTGCCGCGTCGCAGCGGGATCTGCTCGCGGAAATAGGCGACGATGCGTTTGCGTCCCTTCACGCCGGCGGCCATCTGCGTGCCCGGCAGCGGCCGGCGGATCGGGGCGACGGCGGCCGCGACCATGTCGACGAACGCGCGGTTGATCTCGTCGACCTCCGGCCCGATGTCGGCGCCGAGGAACGACGCCGCCGCGAGGTCGAGCGTGAGCTRCTTCATCGCCGGATAGAGCTTCATCTCGCCAGGCTTCGCCTTCCACTGCGCGACGCGCGCGGCGATGCCGTGGTCGAGATCGCTCAGGTACGACTTCATCGGCCCCGACTTGAACGCGACCGACAGCGCTTTGCGATGCAGCCGGTGCTCGTCGAAATCGAGCAGCATCAGGCCGCGCGGAAACAACAGGCCCAGCACCTTGTTCCAGCCATGGGTCGACGAGAACAGCTTTTGCTGGTCGAACAGCACGAGCTCGTTGGCCTCGGGCCCGAGCAGCACGACATTGGTTTCGCCGAAAATATGGGTGCGGTAGACCGGGCCGTATTTGGCGCCGTTCGCCTCGATATGCCCCTTGGGATCGGCGAGCACCTGAAAGGTCTTGCCGATGATCGGCCAGCCCTCGTCGCCGGGAATGTGCGTCAGCTCGTTGCGCCTGGGTGCGGTGAACGGAAGCGCAGGGGCGACATTCTGCATCGACATGACGATTGCTCCGGTTGACCGACCGAACAGGCGCGCGAACACAGATGACTACGACCCGCGCCAGCTGACGGGGGTCAGCATAGCACAGGCCGGTATGTCTTTCTTGTGAACGTCGTTACAAGCGTAGTTCCGACGGGCCTACCGCTTCGCCGCTTCCTTCTGCAAATCCGGGGCGTTGACGGCGGGAATGGCGACGCGGCCGGCGCCGGTCACCTTCAAGGCCTCTGCAGCCTTTTCGTTCTCCATGATCTTCGCCATCACGGCCTGCCCGGCGCGTTCGAAGATCGCGCGGTTCTCGATCACGAACTTTTGCGACTTGCGCAGTCCGTCGATATAGCCGTTGATCTCCGGCACGACGTAGCGCGCCACCAGGTCCCAGCTTCGGCGGGTATTTTCGGGATTGGCCCAATCGTGCACGAAGCCGATCACGGCGCCGACGCCGCCCGACACCTGCATCACGTTCTTGATCATCTTGACGAGGTCGTCCGGCGTGCCGATGACGGAGGCCGCACCGTCGACGAAAGCGGTCTTGTCCACGGCCTCGTCGGGCGAGGCGAACGCGGTCAGGCCCGGCCGCTGCAGCGTGCCGACATTATATTCGTTGTGCCAGCGCATCAGGCCGGCGCCGGCCTCACGGCGGGCCTGTTCGCGCGTTTCGGCAACATGCCAGGTCAGCAGCACGCGCCAGTTCGCGCGATCGACCTTGGTGCCATGCTTCTTGGCCGCGTCCTCGGCGAACTGCCATTGCTGTTGCAGCGACATCAGCCCCTGCGTCGTCATCGAGCCGAGCGAGATGATGCCGATGCCGTATTTGCCGGCGAGCGTCATGCCCGAGGGCGAGATCTGCGAGGCCACCACGAACGGCATCTCCTCCTGCAAGGGCAGGAGCTGGAGCGCGGCGTCGTTCATGGTGAACCAGTCGCTCTTCGCGGTGACGCGCTCGCCGTTGAACAGGCGGCGGATCACGCCGATGGCCTCGTCCTGGCGGTCGCGCTGCGTCATCGGGTCGATGCCGAGCGTGTGCGCGTCCGACGCCAGCGCGCCGGGGCCGGAGCCGAAGATGGCGCGGCCGCCGGTCATGTGGTCGAGCTGCACCATGCGCTGGGCGACGTTGAAGGGATGATGATAGGGCAGCGACACCACGCCAGTGCCGAGCTTGATCCGCTTGGTGCGCTCGCCGGCCGCGGCCAGAAACATCTCGGGCGAGGCGATCATCTCCCAGCCGGAGGAATGGTGCTCGCCGCACCAGAACTCGTCATAACCGAGCGCGTCGAGCTGCTCGACCAGGTCGAGATCGCGCCGGAACTGGAGCATCGGATGCTCCCCGATCGGGTGATGCGGGGCAAGGAAGGCTCCGAACTTCAGGCGCGCCATGGCGTTCTCTCCGGCTGAATTTTCTGTTTGTTGAGGTGGCGAGGCTACGTGGTGGGGGCACTTAACGCAATCGCGCGGTGTCCCGCGCGGCGGAATGCAGGCATGCGTTGAGACGCTGCAACGACCTGCTTGGCCTGCATGGTTCGAGACGCCCGCTTCGCGGGCTCCTCACCATGAGGGTCTAAATGGCCGCAATGGGACTGTTCGCCAAATTCGCCGCGAAGAACGCCGCTACCGCGTCATCCTGTTCCACGCATCCAGCCCGGCGATCTTGTACGCCTCCGCCAGCGTCGGATAGTTGAACGTGTTCTGGATGAAATAGTCGATGGTGCCTTTGAGGTTGAGCACGGCCTGGCCGATATGGATCAGCTCGGTGGCGCCTTCGCCGAGGATGTGCACGCCAAGCAGCCGGCGCGTCTTGGTCGAGAAGATCATCTTCATCATGCCGCTGTTCAGCCCCATGATGTGGCCGCGGGAGGTCTCGCGGAAGCGTGCGATGCCGACCTCGTAGGGAATGCCGCGCGTGCGCACCTCTTCTTCGGTGAGCCCTGTGGTCGATATCTCCGGCACCGAATAGATGCCGTAAGGGAAGAACTCCGGCGGCGCGAGCGGCTCCATGCCGAGCGCGTGGCAGGCGGCGACGCGTCCCTGCTCCATCGAGGTGGAAGCAAGGCTCGGAAAGCCGATCACGTCGCCGGCGGCGTAGATGTGCGGCACGCTGGTCTGCAAGGTCACGGGATCGACCGAGATGCGGCCGCGATGGTCGACGACGATGCCGGCGGCCTCCAAGTTGAGCCGATCGGTGGCGCCGACGCGCCCCGCCGCGAACAGCAGCATTTCAGTGGTGACGTGCCGCCCGTCCGACAAATGCGTGACGATGCCACCCTGCGCAGTCTTCTCGATCGAATTGACCTTGGCGCCGAGCCGCAGCGCGACGTTGCGGTCGCGCAGCTCGTGCACGAATTCGTCGATCAATTCCTTGTCGATGAAATCGAGGAAGGTCGGCCGCGGCTCGATCAGTGTGACGGGCACGTCGAGCGCGCTGAAGATGGTGGCGTATTCGACGCCGATCACGCCGGCGCCGATCACAGCCAGGCTGCGCGGCAGCTTTGCCAGCTCGATGATCTCGTCGCTGTCGAGCACGGTGGTGCCGTCGAACGGCACGTAGTCGGGGCGGAACGGGCGCGTGCCGCAGGCGATCAGGATGAAGGCGGCCGACACCACCTTTACCTCGCCATTTGAGCTCGTGATCTCGACCTCGTGCGGTGAGACCAGCCGCGCCTCGCCATTGGCGGTGCGCACCAGGTTGCGGCTGAACTGATGCTCGAGTACCTCGACCTCATGGTCGAGCGTCTTCTGAAGACGGATCATCAGGTCGCTTGCCGCGATGTCCTGCTTCACCTTGTAGGAGCGGCCGTAAAAGCCGCGCTCGCGCCAGCCGGAGAGATTGAGCACGGTCTCGCGCAGGGTCTTTGAAGGAATCGTCCCGGTATGGACCGAGACGCCGCCGACCCGCCGGCCCTTCTCCACCACCAGCACGGCCTTGCCGAGCTTGGCACATTGCACCGCAGCCCGGCGCCCCGACGGGCCCGAGCCGATCACCACCATGTCGTAGTCGTACATCCGGAAAACTTCCGAGCCCGCAAAACCAGCGGGAATTGCCATGCAGCAATCGGGCCAAAGCGGCAAGTCCTACCTCGGAGGTAATCGCGCCGATGACGCCGATCTGCGAGTTTTGCGCGCAAATAAATCGCCGAAGGCTCGCGCGAAAATGCATCAAACCGTCACAAAACAAGTCGATTCGTCGCGCCGCTGGGGCGTGTTGGCGATCGTCGTCGCCGCGCAGTTCATGTTCGGCGTCGATGCCTTCATCGTGAACGTCGCCATTCCCACTATCGCGGCGGACCTGCACGCGACGCCGGCGCAGATCGAATCCGTCATCGCGATCTATCTGATCGCCTACGCCACGCTGGTCGTCACCGGCGGCCGCCTCGGCGACATCCACGGCACGAAGAATGTCTTCCTGGCCGGCGTGCTCGGCTTCACGGTGACCTCGCTGTGGTGCGGGCTGGTGCAATCGGGCGCGGAGCTGATCATCGCGCGGCTGGCGCAGGGCGCGACTGCAGCGCTGATGGTGCCGCAGGTGCTGGCGACGCTGCATCTGCTGTTCACCGACGAACAGCGCAGCCGCGCTTTCGCCATCTACGGCATCGTGCTCGGGCTTGCGGGCGCCGCGGGCTTCCTGCTCGGTGGTCTCCTGGTCACGATCGACCTCGCCGGTACCGGCTGGCGCTCGGTGTTCTTCGTCAACGTGCCCTGCGGCCTCGTCATTGCGGCTGCCGCCTGGCGCATCATGCCGTCAGTGCCGCGCCGGGCCGGCACGCGGCTCGACATCAAAGGGAGCATGGTGCTGTTCGCGGGGCTGTTGTGCCTGATCGGACCGCTGCTGTTCGGTCACGATGTCGGCTGGGCGCCGTGGCTCTGGGCCGTGATGGCAAGCGGCGGCGCGATCCTTTTCGCCTTCTTGAAACTCGAGCATGCGGTGGCGCGCGCCGGCGGCATGCCGCTGATCGATCTGACGCTGCTGTCCGATGCAGCCTTCCTGCGCGGGCTCGGCGCGGCGTTCTTTTTCTTCGTCGCCAACCTCTCGTTCTATCTGGTCATGACGCTGTTCATGCAGCGCGGCCTGAAGATCCCGCCGCTCGCAGCCGGCATGGCCTTCATTCCGCTCGCGCTGGCTTTCGTGGTCGCGTCGCGCCACAGCGGCGCGCGGGCGCGCCATCGCGGGACCAAGGTGTTGATCGAAGGCTGCATGCTGCAGATCGCGGGCCTCGCTGCACTCGCGCTGGTCACGGGGTATATCGATGCGCCCGCGCCGATCCTGCTCGCGCTCGTCATGATCATCTTCGGCTGCGGCCAGGGGATGGTGATGGCGCCGCTATCCGGTGCGGTGCTCTCGACGGTGAAGCCTGTCGCGGCAGTCTCGGCGTCCGGCATGTACGGCACGACGGCGCAGATCGGAAATGCGGCCGGAGTGGCCGCAATCGGCGCGGCGTTCTTCGCGGTTGAAGCGTTGCAATCGGCGCGCGCAGGCTTCTTCGTTTCGCTCGCCGCGTTTGCGGCGTTAATCACGATCTGCGCCGCATTTCTGGCGTGGATGCGCCGCGTCTCTGCACGAAGTTGAGGCATTGCGGTTAATTCATGCGTATTCCTGCGGATTTTGCGTGATTTCGGGTGATAGACAGCACACGGGCTTTTTATTTTGCACCGCAGCAACTATTTGGTTTGGGTGAACGTTGAACGTCGCCTGCCAGGAGTTGCCGTGTCGCTTGCCAAAAATCTCGCTCTCTTGAGACATCTGCCAAAGGTGGATGGTCTGCGCCTTGCCGAATTCGGCCGGAGCGCGGACGTGTCCAGCCCGTTGGAAGAAGTCACGGGCTTCGGCGACAATCCCGGAAACTTGCGCATGTTCGCGTTCGTGCCGGCGCAGCTCCAGAAGCCGCGCGCGCTCGTCGTCGTGCTGCATGGCTGCGGCCAGACCGCCGCTGCTTACGATCTCGGCGCGGGATGGTCGACGCTCGCGAAGCATTACGGCTTCGCGCTGGTGATGCCCGAGCAGCAACGCGTCAACAATGGCAACACCTGCTTCAACTGGTTCAATCCGGAAGACACTGCGCGGGACGGCGGCGAGGCGCGGTCGATCCGCGAAATGATCGCGCATATGGCGGAAGCACACCGCATCGATCCCAAGCGCGTCTTCATCACCGGTCTCTCCGCCGGCGGCGGCATGACGTCGGTGATGCTCGCGACCTATCCCGAAGTCTTCGCGGCCGGTGCGGTGATCGCCGGGTTGCCCTATGGCATCGCCTCGAATCTGCGCGAGGCGCTGGACGGCATGTTTCATTCGCCGCAGCGGCCGGAGCGCGAACTCGGCGACTTCGTGCGGCGTGCCTCGAACCATCGCGGGCCGTGGCCGAAGATGTCGGTGTGGCACGGCAGCGCCGACCGCACCGTCAATCCCGGCAACGCCAGCGAGATCGTCAAGCAGTGGCTCGATTTGCACGATCTGCCGGCCGTGCCGATGGCGGAGACGATCGTCGATGGCTATCCGCGCCAGGCCTGGTGGAACAAGGACGGCGAAACGCTGGTCGAGTCCTACGCCATCACCGACATGGCCCACGGTACGCCGCTCGGCCTCGCCGACAATGATCAGCGCTACGGCATCGAAGGCGCATTCCTGATCGAGGCCGGTATTTCCTCGTCGTACCACATCGCAAAGTTCTTCGGCCTCACCGGCTGGATTCCGGACGCGGCCGGGAAGAAGGCCGGGCCTGGGACGTCGAAGCCGGCGCTTTCACCCGCGCCGCATCTCGCCCGCTCGATCCGCGCCGCCGTCGCCGAAGAGCCGGCCGAGCCGAAGCGCGAGGCGGCGCGCGGCTTCGATCTCGGCCAGATCATCACGCGCGCACTCACCGCTGCGGGATTGATGAAGTAGCCCACTGTCGCCCCGGGGCGCGACGTAGTCGCGAGCCCGGAATGACGGCTACGCCGTCTGATCGATCCATTCGATCGGCGCCACCGTCACCTCGCCGCCGGCGACCTTCCGCGTCATCTCCTGATAGGCCTTGAAGAAGTCGCGCGATTGCAGCGCTTTTTGCGCGGCCTCGTCGGTGACGCTGGCGAGGTGGAAATAGCTGGCGTCGTCGCGGTTCTTCAGGACCCGATAGCCGATCCGCCCCTTCAACTCCGGATCGCCCTCGATCGCCTTGATGAAGCGGCCGATCTCCTGGTGCCAGGCTTCCGTCGTGCCGTTCCTGAATTCGTACCTGATCATGAAGTGCTTCATGTGACGCTCCCTGTTCGTCTGGTGCGCCATCATCTGCGCCTTGCAGGCGATCCTGCAAGTATGGACAAAATTGATAGTATGGACTTTTTCGACGTCGCTCCTATCCTTATCGCATAGCGTTTTCGAGCGAAGTGGATACCGGTTCGCGTAAAGAAAACGCGTCAAAACAAGAATCGCTGGCTGCGTATGGAGGAGGCGACATGGCAAGGGCAACCCCGGCGCGCACCTGTCCGGTTACGGCCTTTCAGAAGATGATCAGCGGCAAGTACAAGCTCCGCATCGTCTGGGACCTCAGGGTCGGCCCGCGCCGCTATGGCGAGATCAGGAGCGGCCTGTTGCGCGGCGCGGCCGGCAGCGCCGAGATCACCCCGCGCGTGCTCAGCCGCGAATTGAAGGCGCTGACCCAAAGCGGCCTGATCGACCGCAAGGATTTTGGCGAGGTGCCGCCGAAGGTCGAGTATCGCCTGACCCGCAAGGGCAAGAGTTTTGTGCCGGTCGTTGCGGCCATCCGCGAATGGGGCGAACGCAACCTCAGTGACACCGCGGCGTTGGCGGAAGCCGCCGAGTAACGCTCACATCTCGCCGGTGATGAACGGATTGGTCATCCGTTCCTGGCCGATGCTCGAGCCGGCGCCGTGGCCGCAGATGAAGCCGACGTCGTCGCCGAGCGGCAGGAGCTTGGTCTTGATCGAGTTGATCAGCGTGGCGTGACTGCCGCCGGGCAGGTCGGTGCGCCCGACCGAGCCGGCGAACAGCACGTCGCCGACATGGGCAAAACGCAAGTCCTTGTTGAAGAACACCACGCTGCCGGGCGAGTGGCCCGGGCAGTGCAGAATGTCGAACTGCAGGCCGCCGATCGACACGCTGTCGCCCTCGTCGAGCCAGCGGTCCGGCTCGAAATTGCGCACCTCCGTCATGCCGAAGCGCGCGCCGCTCTCGACCACGTTGTCGAGCAGGAATTTATCCGCGATATGCGGCCCCTCGATCGGCACCTTCAGCGCATCGCGCAATTCGGCCGCGCCGCCGACATGGTCGATATGGCCGTGGGTCAGCCAGATCTTCTCCACGGTGACGCCGGTCTGCTTGATCGCGTCCAGAATCTTCGGCACGTCCCCGCCGGGGTCGATCACCACGGCCTTCTTGCCGGGCTCGTCCCAGATGATGGTGCAGTTCTGCTCGAACAGCGTCACGGGGACGATGATCGCGCCGGCCTTGGCTTGTTGGGATTCTTGGGTGTCGTTTTGCTCGGTCATGGGCCTCACAATGCCGATTTTTGCCATGCCGCCAAGCAAAAGATTCGTGCCTCGCCCGGGAACAGCCGCACCCGCCGTCACACGGCCGTCCCAATTCGCCTGCTGGTTTGAACCGCGGCGTTCGTTCCGCGTTCACTCGCGCGAGACGCAGATTTTTGGGTGGGTTTTCCGGCATGGCTCAGGGCGGCGACAATTGGTGGCGCGACGGCATCTTCTATCAGATCTACCCGCGCTCCTTTCAGGACTCAGACGGTGACGGCGTCGGCGATCTCGCCGGCATCTTGCGGCGGCTGCCTTACGTGAAATCACTCGGCGTCGATGCGATCTGGCTGTCGCCGATCTTTCCGTCGCCGATGGCCGATTTCGGCTACGACATCTCCGACTATACCGGCATCGATCCGCTGTTCGGCACGATGGCGGATTTCGATGCGCTGCTCGCGGCTGCGCATGACAGCGGGCTGAAGCTGATCCTCGACCTCGTGCCGAACCACACATCAAGCCAGCACCCCTGGTTCGTCGAGAGCCGGTCCTCGCGCGACAATCCCAAACGCGACTGGTACGTCTGGCGCGATCCGGCCGCCGATGGCGGTGTCCCGAACAACTGGCTGTCCGAATTCGGCGGCAGCGCGTGGGCTTTCGACGAGACGACAGGTCAATATTACTACCACGCCTTCCTTGCCGAGCAGCCGGACCTCAACTGGCGCAATCCGGATGTCCGCGCGGCGATCTACGACGCGATGCGGTTCTGGCTGGAGAAGGGCGTCGACGGCTTCCGCGTCGACGTGATCTGGCACCTGATCAAGGATGCCGAATTCCGCGACAACCCGCCGAACCCGCATTACGTCGAGGGCCGGCCGCCGAACGAGAGGATCCTGACGCAATACTCCACCGACCAGCCGGAGGTGCATGACGTCATCGCCGAGATGCGGCGCGTCACGGACGCGTATCGCGATCGCGTGCTGATCGGCGAGATCTATCTGCCGCTGCACCGGCTGATGGCCTATTACGGCAACGATCTCACCGGCGCGCAGATGCCGTTCAACTTCGCGCTGCTCTCGACGTTCTGGAGCGCGCGCTCGATCGAGACAATCGTCGAGGATTACGAGAAGGCGCTGCCGAAGGGCGCCTGGCCGAACTGGGTGCTCGGCAATCACGACCGTCCGCGCGTCGCAAGCCGCGTCGGGCCGGAGCAGGCCCGCGTCGCTGCCATGCTGCTGCTGACGCTGCGCGGTACGCCGACGCTCTATTACGGCGACGAGATCGGCATGCACCAGCTGGCGATCTCCCCTGAGGACGTGCGCGATCCCTTCGAGAAGAATGTGCCCGGCATCGGGGTGGGTCGCGACGGCTGCCSCACGCCGATGCAGTGGGACTCTTCGCAGACCGGCGGCTTCTCCGGCGTAAGGCCCTGGCTGCCGCTGCCGGAGGACCATATCCGCGAGAACGTCACCGATCTCGAAGCCGATTCGCGTTCGATCCTCAGTCTGTACAAGCGGCTGATTGCCTTGCGGAAGGCATCTCCGGCGCTGGTCGAGGGCGACTACCATCCGATCGCCGCGCAAGGCGATCTGCTGGTCTATCGCCGCGAGGCCGAGGGCATCGCGATCATCGTCGTGCTCAATCTCGGGCCCGACCCGATCGCCGTGACCACCAGCGCGATCCGTTTCAACAGCGAGATATTGCTGTCGACGTTTCTGGATCGCGAGGGCGAGAGGCTGGAAGGCGTGCTGGATCTGCGCGGCAACGAGGGCGTGGTGGTGATGCCGCCACACATGTAGCCGTTCGCGGGGACGACGGCCGTGTGCGGAGATGCACCTACCCCGGATGCTTGTTACCCGCGGCATTCCCGTCGATGTCGCTCCGCTTCAGCAAATAATCCAGCCCTCCGACGCGGTACCAGCGATAGCCATAGGGCTCCAGCACGACGCGATGCTGGCCGCGCTTGTCGGCGTGGCTGTGATCTTCCGCGAGCAGGTTGATCAGGTGCGCGCCGGCCTCGCCGGACAGCCCCGCCGAGAATGCGATCTCGCGCGGCTTCTCATCCAGATTGTGAACGAACAGCACGGAATTGTTGCGCCAGTCGTAACGCATGATGAACACGGAGGGATCGCGCGTCGGAATGATCACGAAGTCGCCCCAGCCGATCTCGGGCACCTCCTTGCGCATGCGGACGATGCGCTCGGTCCAGTTCAGCATGGAATTGGGATCGCGCCGCTGTTTTGCGACATTGACGTGCTCGTAGCCGTAGGGGCCCGTGTCGATGACCGGGCATGCCGGCTTATCGTTCTTGGTGAAGCCGCCATGCGGCTCGGTCGACCATTGCATCGGCGTGCGCGCGCAATTGCGCTCGGGGAGCGAGAGATCGTCGCCCATCGCGATCTCGTCGCCGTAGCGGATGACGGGCGTTCCCGGCAACGTGCACATCAGGCTGTAGGCGAGCTCGAGCCGCCTTCGGTCGCCGCCGACCATCGGCGCGAAGCGGCGGCGAATGCCGCGGTCGTAGAGCTGCATGTCCTTGTCGGGGCCGAAGCGCTTGAACACGATGTCACGCTGCGCCTTGGTCAGGCGTCCCAAATCGAGCTCGTCGTGATTGCGCAGGAACAGACCCCATTGCGCGCTGGCCGGCCGCGGCCTGGTCGCCTTCAACGCCTTCGCCAGCGGACGCGAATCGCCGGATGCCAGCGCATAGAACAGATGCTGGTTGACGTGGAAGTTGAACATCATGTGCATGCGGTCGCCGTCGCGGCCGAAATATTCCATGTCCGTCTCAGGCAGCACGTTGGCTTCGGCGAGGATGATGGCGTCGCCCTGCCGCCATTGCAGGAATTCGCGGAACGCGCGCAGCATGTCGTACTGCTCGACCGGCTTCTTCACCTTCGCGCCCTTGGTGGCGATCACGAACGGCACGGCGTCCATGCGGAAGCCGGAGACGCCGAGCTGGATCCAGAAGCCCATGATCTTCAGGATTTCGGCCTGCACATGCGGATTTGAGGTGTTGAGATCGGGCTGGAAATCGTAGAAGCGGTGGAAGAACCAGGCGCCGGCTTCCTTGTCGCGCGTCCACGTCGACTTCTGCACGCCGGGAAACACCATGCCCTTGTTGGCGCCGGCCGGCTTCTTGTCCGACCACACATACCAGTCGCGATAGAGCGAATTCCTGTCGCGCCGCGCCTCCTTGAACCAGTGATGCTGGTCGGAGGTGTGGTTGACGACGAGGTCGATGATGATGCGGATGCCGCGCTGCTTGCAGCCGTGGGTGAACTCGACGAAATCGCCGAGCGTGCCGTAGCGGGAATCGACGCTGTAATAGTCGGCGATGTCGTAGCCGTCGTCGCGGCCCGGCGAGGTCTGGAACGGCATCAACCAGATCGTGGTGATGCCGAGGCCGTGCAAATAGTCGAGCCGCCGCAGCAGGCCCTTGAAGTCGCCGACGCCGTCGCTGTTGGCATCCATATAGGTGCCGACGGAGAGGCAGTAGATCACGCCGTTCTTGTACCAGAGATCGTCGATCATGCGCGAGCAGCCTCGATGCTCCGCCGAGGTGTGGCGGCTGCGTGATAAGTGCGTGGGGGAGGCGAGGTTCCCGCACTCCGCTGTCGTCCCGGGGCGCGACGTAGTCGCGAGCCCGGGACCCATAACCACAGGGAGTAGTTTGGCCAAAACTCGGAGTTACCTGCTCACCCGACAACTTCTCCCTGTGGCTATGGATTCCGGGCTCGCGACTGCGTCGCGCCCCGGAATGACGGGCCCACCGGAATCGGCTAAGCTCCCCCCATGGACAGCCCCGCCCGCAACATCGCCGTGGTTCCGCCGCCTGACCGCCGCCAGTCCGAGACGGCGCTGGCGATCGCGCGCGGCACGGCGCGGCTGCTGCGCTCGCTCGGCTTTACCTGCATCAGCGAACTGCCGCTGCCGTCGGGCCGGCGCGCCGATCTGGTGGCGCTCAACGAGCGCGGCGAGATCTGGATCGTGGAGATCAAATCGTCGGTCGAGGATTTGCGTGCCGACCAGAAATGGCACGAATACCGCGCCCATTGCGACCGGCTGTTCTTCGCCTTCACGCAGGATCTGCCGTGCGAGATTTTTCCGCAAGACACCGGCCTGATCATCGCGGACGCCTATGGCGCGCACATGCAGTGCGAGGCGCCCGAGCACAAGATCGCCGCTGCCACGCGCAAGCAGATGACGGTGCGTTTCGCGATGGCGGCAGCGCTGCGGATCAACCGTCTGGTCGACCCGCAGGGCCACGCGGATTTTTGGGAGTAGCGGCGCGGCGAACGCGGACGCCGTAGGGTGGGCAAAGCGAAAGCGTGCCCACCATCCAAGCCGATCAGGATTGAAGTAGAAGCGGTGGGCACGGCGCTACGCGCCTTTGCCCACCCTACGAGACCGTTACCTCGGCGCGCGCTTCGCCAAGATCCRCTGCAACGTACGACGGTGCATATTCAGCCGCCGCGCCRTCTCCGAGACGTTGCGGTTGCACATCTCGTAGATGCGCTGGATGTGCTCCCAGCGGACGCGGTCGGCGGACATCGGGTTGGTCGGCAACTCGGACTTCTCCGAGCTGGTCGAGAGCAGGGCGGCGACGACGTCGTCGGCATCCGCGGGCTTCGACAGATAATCGATCGCACCCATCTTCACGGCGGTCACGGCGGTGGCGATGTTGCCATAGCCGGTCAGCACGATCGCGCGGGCTTCGGGGCGCTTCTTCTTCAGCGCGGAGACGACGTCGAGACCATTGCCGTCGCCGAGCCGCAGATCCACCACGGCGAATGCGGGCGCGGCCTTGCCGATCTGCGCGAGGCCATCCGAGACGGTGTCACACGACGTCACCGCAAAGCCACGGGTCTCCATCGCGCGCGACAACCGCTCCAGGAACGGCTTGTCGTCCTCCACGATGAGAAGCGAGCGGTCGGTCTGTTCGTTCAGTTCGGCGATGGCGTTCAAGGTGTTGTCCTCTCTCTGCACATCTACATATGGCGTCGCAATCAGGCGGTGCCAAGGCCGCAAATAGTCGATCGGCCCTGCTGTGCGACGCAAGGTCGCGGCCTATCCTATTGTTTCTTCGAGCGTCTCGATAGTCTCAAAACGCTCTCTCGGCCAATTGATGTGAACCACAGCACCGTGTTCCGGAAAGGTCCGGTTGGTAAACGAGACCTTGGCCCCGGTGCGTTCCAGCAAGGTGCGCGCGATGAACACGCCAAGTCCGAGCCCGCGCCGCTCGCCGCCGCCGTCATCCAGATTGCGCCGCCGCGACAAATAGGGCTCGCCGATCCGGTTAAGGATATCAGGCGGAATGCCCGGGCCGTCGTCGGAGATCACGAGCTCGATCGTGTCCTTGTTCCACCATGCATTCACCTCGACGGTGGTGCGGGCGAAATCGACCGCGTTCTCGACGATGTTGCCGACCCCGTAGAGGATCGCGGGGTTGCGCGAGCCGATCGGCTCGGCGAAGGCCGCCACTGCGATCCGCACCTTGATGTCGACGCCGAAATCGCGGTGCGGGGCCACCACCTCCTCGATCAGCTCCGACATTTTCATGCGGTCGAACGGTGCGCCTTCGGAGGAAAGCTGGGTGATCTTGCTCAAGATGTCGCGGCAGCGCTGGGTCTGCTCGCGCAGGGTTTTCAGGTCGGCGGCGAAGCTTGGGTCCTTCACCGTCTTCTCCAGCTCGCGCGAGATCAGGAAGATGGTCGCGAGCGGCGTGCCGAGCTCGTGCGCGGCTGCGGCAGCCAGGCCGTCGAGCTGGGTCAGATGCTGCTCGCGTGTCAGCACCAGCTCGGTCGCAGCCAGCGCGTCGGCGAGCTTGCGCGCCTCCTCCGTCACCTGGAACGAGTAGAGACTGGTGACGCCGATCGCGAGCACGATCGAGAGCCAGATGCCGATGAGATAAATCGGCGGCAGCACCAGGGGATCGTCCGAATCCCAGGGCAGCGGCAGATGGAAGAAGAACAGGACCGAAGCACAGGCCACCGCGAGCAGGCCGAGGCCGAAGGTGAGGCGGGCCGGCAGCGCCGTGGCCGAGATCAGCACGGGCGCGAGGAACAGGAACGAGAACGGGTTCTGCAGTCCGCCGGTGAAGAACAAGAGCCCCGCCAGCTCCACGATGTTCAGCGCCAGCAGTCCGGCCGCCTGCATCGGCTCCAGCCGTTGCAGCGGATTGGACACGGTCTGGAGCGCCAGGTTGAGCGCCGCCGACAGCGCGATGATGCTGACGCAGGGGACGATCTCGACGTTGAACTCCAGCCCCTGTGCCACGATGAAGATCGCCGCGAGCTGGCCGAGCACCGCCAGCCAGCGCAGCCGCAGGATCGTGTCCAGGCGGATATGCCGCTGTGCGTGGCGGAAATCGGTATCGGCAGTCTCGGTCATCTCGGCCAATGTGGCGGTGCCTTCTCGGTCACAAACGCGGGGCTCGCGGAACCACCCGGATTACAAGCCTTGCGCTATCCGCTGCAATAGCAGAAGAACGGCTAGCATGACCGGGAACGACAAAGCTTCAAGTCCGCCGACTGTCGCGGAGCGCGGCTCCTCTGCGGCCATCGCGGTCGATCACCTCGTCAAGGTCTACAAGCAGACCCGCGCCGTCGACGATATCTCCTTTTCGCTGCCGCGTGGCAGCATCACCGGGCTCCTGGGCGGCAACGGTGCCGGCAAGACCACGACCATCGCGATGATCATGGGCCTGGTGCTGCCGACCTCCGGCCGCGTGCAGGTGCTCGGGCATCGGATGCCGGAGCAGAGCGCGGCGGTGCTGGGGCGGATGAATTTCGAGAGCCCCTATGTCGACATGCCGATGCGCCTCACGGTGCGGCAGAACCTCACCGTGTTCGGCAAGCTCTATGCGGTGAAGAACGTCTCCGATCGCATCGCCAGGCTGGCCGACGAGCTTGATCTCACCGAATTCATCGACCGCGCCAACGGCAAGCTCTCCGCCGGGCAGAAGACCCGCGTCGCGCTGGCGAAGGCGCTGATCAACCAGCCCGCGCTGCTGTTGCTGGACGAGCCCACCGCCTCGCTCGACCCGGATACGGCCGACTGGGTGCGGGCGCATATGGAGCGCTATCGCAAGGAGAACAACGCGACCATCCTTCTGGCTTCGCACAACATGCTCGAGGTCGAGCGTCTGTGCGACCGCGTCATCATCATGAAGCGCGGCCGCATCGAGGACGACGACACGCCGGAGGCCATCATGGCGCGCTACAACCGCACCACGCTGGAGGAGGTGTTCCTGGACGTCGCGCGCGGGCGGGTGAACGGTGCGAAGGAGGCGGCGCGATGACCGAGCTCTCCCTTCACCGCGGCATTTCCATCCATCGCATCGGCGCGATGATCCTGCGCTACTGGTACCTGTTGATGTCGTCCTGGCCGCGGCTGCTCGAGCTGCTTTATTGGCCCGCGCTCCAGGTCATCACCTGGGGCTTTCTCCAGCTCTACATCGCCGAGAACGCCAATTTCTTCGCACGCGCCGGCGGCACGCTGATCGGCGCCGTCATCCTCTGGGACATCCTGTTCCGCGGCCAGCTCGGCTTTTCGATCTCGTTCCTGGAGGAGATGTGGGCGCGCAACATCGGCAACCTCATGATGAGCCCGTTGAAGCCGATCGAGTTTCTGCTGTCGCTGATGATCATGAGCATGATCCGGCTCGCGATCGGCGTCATCCCGATGACGCTGCTCGCGCTGTTCCTGTTTCACTTCAACGTCTACGCCCTCGGTCTGCCGCTGATTGCATTCTTCTGCAATCTGATCTTCACCAGCTGGGCGGTCGGCATCTTCGTCTCGGGGCTGGTCTTACGAAACGGCCTTGGCGCCGAGAGCATCGTCTGGACCCTGATGTTCGCGATCATGCCGCTCGCCTGCGTCTACTATCCCGTCAGCGTGCTGCCGGCATGGCTGCAATACGTCGCCTGGTCGCTGCCGCCGACCTATGTGTTCGAGGGAATGCGGGCGCTCCTGATCGAACAGACCCTCCGGATCGATCTGATGTTGCGTGCGTTGGCCATCAATGCGGTGCTGCTGGTTGCATCTTTTGGGGCATTCCTTGCCCTTTTGCGGAGCGCCAAGAAGCACGGCTCGCTGCTCTCGAGCGGTGAATAATCTCACTTTCCCGTGGATTCAGGCTGATTTAGCCGTTCCGGCTCCGTAGATGTACGGAACCATGCATTGACGCAATATTACGCATTCGGCAGTATGTTGCGATGCGAAGAGGATTTTAACAATGCCTATTGGTGAGTTCGGCGGCGCGCCGCCCCTGGCGGCCGAAGGCAGTCCGGTCCTGACGACGCCGATGTACTGGATGTACGAGATGGGGCAGGCCTCTCTCAATCCGGCGCGCGCGGTCACCGATGCGACCAAGCTCTTGTTTCAGAATCCCCTCAATCCGTGGGCGCGCACCGAGGTCGGCAAGTCCGTCGCCGCGGCCTGTGAATTGTTCGAACGCACCACGCGCCGTTACGGCAAGCCGGAATGGGGCCTCAACGACACCGAGGTCAACGGCATCCGCGTTCCCGTCGAGGTCCGCTCGGTCTGGGAAAAGCCGTTCTGCAAGCTGCTCTACTTCGATCGCAAGTTCGCCCGTCCCTTGCGCAGCCCGCAGCCGCGCGTGCTGATCGTGGCGCCGATGTCCGGCCACTACGCGACGCTGCTGCGCGGCACGGTCGAGGCGTTCCTGCCGGCGCATGAGGTCTACATCACCGATTGGGCCGACGCCCGCATGGTGCCCCTGAGCGATGGCCGCTTCGATCTCGACGACTACATCGACTACGTCATCGAGATGCTGCACGTCCTTGGCGGCAACACCCATGTCATGGCGGTGTGCCAGCCCTCCGTTCCCGTCGTTGCCGCCGTCTCGATCATGGAAGCGCGGCGCGACCCCTTCGTGCCGACCTCGATGACGCTGATGGGCGGCCCGATCGACACCCGTCGCAATCCGACCGGGGTGAACAAGCTCGCCCAGGAGCGCGGCATCGACTGGTTCCGCAACACCGTCATCACCAAGGTGCCGTTCCCGCATCCGGGCATGATGCGCGACGTCTATCCGGGCTTCCTGCAGCTCAACGGGTTCATCAGCATGAACCTCGACCGGCACATGGACGCCCACAAGCGCCTGTTTGCCAATCTGGTGAAGGGCGACGGCGACCTCGTCGACAAGCATCGCGACTTCTACGACGAATATCTCGCGGTGATGGATCTCTCCGCCGAGTATTATCTGCAGACGGTCGACACCGTGTTCGTGAAGCACTCGCTGCCTAAGGGCGAGATGACCCATCGCGGAACACGCGTCGACCCCTCGAAGGTCACGCGCGTGGCGCTGATGACGGTCGAAGGCGAGAACGACGACATCTCCGGGCTCGGTCAGACCGAAGCAACACACACATTGTGCAGCTCGATCCCCGATCACCGCCGCGTTCATTACGTCCAGAAGGGCGTCGGGCATTACGGCGTGTTCAACGGCTCGCGCTTCAAGTCGGAAATCGTGCCGCGCATCCATGACTTCATGGTCTCGGCTGCGAATCCGAGCTCGTTGCAGGCCCTCGCGGCCGAATAAGCGCGTTTTTCGGCTTTCCCGCTGAAAATCGGCGCCCTGTCGGAGGTTCCGKCAGGGGTTGGTTCCCTCCAGATTCGCGGTATTTAGGTAGCTTCATAGGAGTGATTCCCACCTCAGCCCTTGGGGGTGCCGCATGCGTTCAGCGGGGGCGAAAAAACCGGGTTCCAACCCCAGTCTGTAGGGTCTCCCGGACGCTAGACCGCTGTATATTGGGCAAATGATTTGTTTTTGCGCCGAGCGCTTTCCCTGGCGGCGGTTATGGCAGAATCCGGGCGCCCTCCTGCCCCCCGGACTGACAGACATGGCCACTCGCGCACTCCTCTATCGACGGCCCCACGAGCCGAAGACCCTGGTCATCACCCATGGATCGCAGTTTTTTGCGATTCGATTGCGCCGGCACCGCCGCGCGCGCCGCTACACGCTCAGAATTCATCCAAGCGATCGCGAAGCCATCCTCACCATCCCGCCGCGCGGCACGCTGGCCGAAGCCAAGGACTTCGCACAACGTCACGGCGCGTGGATCGCTGCACGTCTTGGTCGTTTGCCGAAGGCTGCGCCGTTCCAACCCGGCACAGTGATACCGCTACGCGGCACGGCCCATCGTATCGTTCATCGTGCCGGCACGCGCGGCACGGTATGGACAGAAGTGCGCGACAGCGGTGAACGCATTCTCTGCGTCGCCGGCGGGATCGAGCATGTCGACCGCCGCGTCAGCGACTTCCTCAAGCGCGAGGCGCGCCACGATCTCCAGCGCTCGGCGGAGGCCTATGCCGTCGAGCTCGGCGTCAGGGTCAAGCGCCTCTCGATCCGCGATCAGTCCAGCCGTTGGGGCTCCTGCACCTCGGCTGGCTCGCTGTCGTTCTCCTGGCGCCTGATCCTCGCGCCGCCCTACGTGCTCGACTACCTCGCCGCGCACGAGGTCGCCCATCTCGTTGAGATGAACCACTCGGCGCGGTTCTGGCGCGTCTGCGGAAAGGCCTGCCCGTCGATGGAGCGCGCCAAGAAGTGGCTCGATACGCACGGCAACGACCTGCACCGCTATGGGGTCGAGGATTGATCCTCGTCGCAGACTAGGCCTCGCTGCTAGCCCAACACTCACTGTCGTCGCCCGGCTTGACCGGGCGACCCAGTATCCCAGAGGCCGTAGTGATTGAATCGAGAGGCCGCGGCGTACTGGATTCCCCGCTTTCGCGGGGAATGACAGCGGAGGACGGGGCGACATCAGTGCGTCTCGTGCCACGCTTCCCGATTTTCCCGAACGACCGACCATCGGACTATCCAGGCGAGCAGCTCTTGTCGCGCGACATCGCGGGCGTTGAACGCCGACGATGGCTGCTCGTTGTTCGGCGTTAGCCGGGATGATTTTGCTTGATGTGCTTTGACAAAATTCGTCGCCTGGATGCCGCGCGTCCTCAAACCATCTCTCAGGTCAGGCGCTGATATCTGCGCCTGTCCCCGGCTGCGCGCGCGAGGCGAGATAGGACGATTGCAGTTGCACGGCGGCCTTCTGGCCCTCGGCCAGCATCGCCTGGAAGGCCGCGTCGAGTTGATCGCGACTATAGGTCGCAGAATTGCTCTGACGCGGTGTCCATTGCGATTGCGTGATCGCGGTGGACGCTTTTTCGACGGTGCCGCCAAGCAGCTTGGCGTAATTGTCGGCCCGCCATTGCGCCAGATCAGGTCCACTCAGACCGGGAGGATCCTCGAGCTTGCCGATCTTTGCGGCCGCCGCGTTGGTCATCGTCGAGGACCCGCCATTGTACAGTGTGGCCACCACCTTGCCGTCAACCTTCACCTGGGCATAGGTATTTTCAGGCGCATCGTCCGAGACGGCCGGTTGGGTCGCGTTCGCGCCGTGGGTCATCAGCCAATTCGTTGCCATCAGGTCGCGCAGGACCGGGTTATCCGCCACCGAGATCGGCTTGGCGCCTTGCAGCGGCTTGAGTTGCGACACGCTGATTCCGGGGCTGCTGGTCGCAGCGTCAGTTGCAGTCGACGCCTCCGGCTGGAGATCTGATGTCGTTGTCGCATTGGAACCGGACGTTGATGCAGGACGCAGATAGGGCAACGCCGCGCTGGATAGACCTGCAATCATGGAACGCTCCTTCCCACTAAATCCGAGTCTTTGGGACTCAACCTAAGAGAGCAATTCCTGGGCCGATGTCGGAGCCTTGAAGAGACTGGTGTTTTGGCGTTCAGGGATATCTCGGCATCGGTAGATCTTGCCGTCTTGGGCAGGACTTGTTGGGCAGGACTTGCCGAAGCCGTGGCGCGATGTCAGCCCGAGCAAACGCTGCTGGCCGCATCCATCACTGTCATCGCCCGCGAAGGCGGGCGATCCAGTACGCCGCGGCAGCTGTTTTGAATCTCGACGTCTCGGAATACCGGATTCCCCGCTGGAGCCTGTCATCGGGCTCGCCGAAGGCGAGTCCCGGTGGCGGGGAATGACAGTTGAGAGTGGGGCGACGTCAGCGCGCTTTGCGCGATCCCCGCCATACTTCGCGACGATTACGCGGCACGCTCGATTTGTCCCGCCGGATCAAACGTTTCGTACAATCCACCGCGCGGCGCGCCTGATATCAACGGCTACTGTGCATGGGGTCGTTTTCGCGTTTTTTGTCTTGAGGCCCTGGGGACCTCAGCTCGAAGCTACCGATTTCCGCCGAACAGCCGGTCCATCAGCCAGCCGTCGAGGCCTGCTGCGGCTTCCGGCCGCACATTCGCGCGCGTCGGAGGCGGGCGATAGCCGCCACTGCTCGCCGGTGCCGGCCCCGGCGCTACCGCTGTCGGCGGCGACACCTGCGATGCCGCCTGCGCGAGGTTCGACAGGCCCCAGGTCGCTTGCGAGTTCGGCAAGGCGGCCACCGGCACGCCCTCGTGCGCCGTGCGCATGAAGCGGGACCAGACCTCGACGGGCAGGCCGCCGCCGGTCGCCTTCTTGGTCGGCGAGTTGTCGTCATTGCCGAGCCAGACGCCGGTGACGAGGTTGGCGGTGTAGCCGATGAACCAGGCATCGCGGTAATCCTGGCTGGTACCGGTCTTGCCGGCCGCCGGCCAGCCGGGGATCTCCGCCTTCTTGGCGGTGCCTGATATCAGCGTCTCCCGCATCATCGTGTTCATCATGCCGACATAGCGCGGGTCGACCACCTGGTTGCGCTCTTCCGCTTGCCGCATGTAGAGCAGCTTGCCACTGATCGTCCTGATCCGCGTGACGACATGCGGCGCCACCGCGAAGCCGCCATTGGCGAAGGGGGCATAGGCGCCGACCAGCTCGACGACCGAGACTTCGGAGGTGCCAAGCGCGATCGAGGCATTGGGCTCGAGCTTCGAGGAGATGCCGAGCCGGTGCGCGGTGCGCACCACGTTCTTCGGTCCGACCTCGAGACCGAGGCGGATGGCGACGGTGTTGAGCGACATCGCCAGCGCCTGCGTCAGCGTCACCGCGCCGAAATATTCGTGGGTGTAGTTCTCGGGTTTCCAGCCCTTGACCTCGATCGGGGCGTCCTGGCGCACCGTGTCCGGCGTCAGCCCCTGCTCGAGCGCGGTCAGGTACACGAACGGCTTGAACGAGGAGCCCGGCTGGCGCTTCGCCGTGACCGCGCGGTTGTACTGGCTGTCGGAATAGTTCCGTCCGCCGACCATGGCGCGTACCGCGCCGTCAGGCGTCATCGCCACCAGCGCGCCCTGGCTGACATTGAACTTGACGCTCTTGGCCGCGAGCTCGTCGATGATGGCGGCTTCCGCCACGCTCTGCAGCTTCGGATCGATCGTGGTCTCGACCTTGATGCTCTCGTCGATCTGGCCGACCAGATCGTCCAGCACCTCGCCGATCCAGTCGGCGACGTAGTTGAGCGTGCCGGCTCCGGCCGGCTTCACGTTGTAGGAGGGGTGGCCGATCGAGGCCTGCGCCTGTGCTTCGGTGATGAATTTTGCATCCGCCATCGCCGCGAGCACGATCTGTGCGCGCGCTTCCGCGCCTTCCGGATTGCGGTTCGGCGCCAGCCGCGACGGCGATTTGACGAGGCCCGCCAGCATCGCGGCCTCGGCGACGGTGACGTCCTTCGCCGACTTGCCGAAATATTTCTGTGCCGCGGCCTCGACGCCATAGGCGCCCGAGCCGAAATAGACGCGGTTGAGATAGAGCTCCAGGATCTCGTTCTTGGAATGCTTGCGCTCCAGCCAGATCGCGAGCTCCGCCTCCTGCAGCTTGCGCGCCATGGTCCGCTCCTGGGTCAGGAACAGGTTTTTCGCGAGCTGCTGCGTCAAGGTCGAGCCGCCCTGCGAGACGCCGCGATGGAGCACGTTGGTGACGAGGGCCCGTAGGATGCCAATCGGGTCGATGCCGAAATGCGAGTAGAAGCGGCGATCCTCGATGGCGATGAAGGCCTTCGGCAGATAGGGCGGCAGGTCCTTCAGCGAGACGTTGGCGCCGGCCATCTCGCCGCGCTGCGCCAACATGCTGCCGTCGATGCCGACGATCTGGATCGTCGGCGGCCGCTTGGGAATCTCCAGCGACTGGATCGGCGGCAGATGGGCGCCGACATAGATCACGACGCCGATCACGGCGATCATGCCCCACAGGCCGAGCACCGCACCCCAATAGACGAGGCGGCCGAGGCTGAAGCCTCCGCCCGACTTCGACCGGCGCTTGGCTCCGCTGCGGCCGGCTTGTGCCTTCCGCTCGCGCGGCGGCTCGTCGCCGGCATCCTCGCTCTTGCGCTTGGCGGATGCTTTCGTTGATTTCTTCGGCTTGTCCTCGCCGCCGGGGACGCGGTCGGCCGCGGTCAGGCGCAGATCGGCGAGCGCAGCAGGCAAGCCGAACAACGGCTCCTTCCGCCCACCCTTTTTCTTTCCCCACGCCATACACAAAACGCCCGGTCAGCCCGCCCCGCCGCACGGTACCGGTCGCTGTTTAAGGCCCGGTTACCCAGAGCTTAACGCGCGATTAGGAGGTGCGGCATTCGCCTGCCGCAGTTCCGCTCGCCGGGCGGCAGAGCTAGGATCGCCCGCATAAAACAAGAGGGAACCGGCATGGGCCATATCGATCCGAGCAAGGAGATTTTTGCGCAGTTCCGGGACAACGACCGCCCCGGCCCGATCCACATGCTCAATCTGGTGCGCTTGCGCGAAGAGGCGGCCTATCCCGACGGCCGCAAGGCGAGCGGCGCGGAAGCCTATGCGGCCTATGGCCGTGAGAGCGGCCCGGTGTTCGAGCGCCTCGGCGGCCGCATCGTCTGGCAGGGCAAATTCGAGCTGATGCTGATCGGCCCGCAAGAGGAGCGCTGGGACCATTGCTTCATCGCGGAGTATCCGAGCGTCGCCGCCTTCGTCGAGATGATCCGCGATTCCGTCTATCGCGAAGCGGTGAAGCATCGGCAGGCCGCGGTGGAGGATTCACGGCTGATCCGGTACGCGGTGCTGCCGGTGGGGAAGAATTTTGGGGAGATACCGGAGTAGATGTCTCTGCGCGCATCCCCCTCCGCCGTCATGGCCGGGCTTGACCCGGCCATCCACGCCCTTGCCTTGCCGCTCCAAGAACGTGGATGGCCGGGACAAGCCCGGGCATGACGTCGTTGAGGCAGTTGTTTCCGAGAACTAATCGATCGGGCCGGCATCCTCCAGGATCGGGCCGAACAGCTCCCAGCGCTCGCCGTTGAACTTCATCATTTGAAGCTGCTTGTTGACGCGGTAGTCGGTCGGCGAGGTGTTGGCCTTGATGCCGGGCAGCGCGGTGTCACTGACGACGTCCTTCAGCGACGCGGCCTGCTTCATGACGTTCTCGCGCGTCAGGTCGTCGCCGCACTGCTTCAGCACATGGACCAGCAGCTGCGCCGTGCTGTAGCCGTAGGTGTTGAAGTTCGAGTCCTTGTCGCCGTCCGGATAGTACTTCGCCATGAAGTCGAAATACCTCTTCAGGCCGGCATCGTCCTTCCAGGTCGGATCGAGCGGTTCCTTGCCGTAGTTGACGCTGATCAAGCCCTTGGCGGCATCGAGGCCGGCCGGCTTCAGCACCGCGCCGACCGAGGTGGCGTTGATGTCGACGATCTGCACCGGATGCCAGCCCATCTCGGCGATCTTCTTGATCGCTTGTGCGGCCTGCTTCGGCGTGGTGGCGCTGAAGAACAGATCGGCGCCGGCGTCCTTGATCTTGAGGACCTGCGAATCGACGGTCGGATCGGAGACTTCGTAGGAGGCTTCGGTCACGATCATCTTGGCGGCCTTGTCGCCGAGGCCGGCCTTGATGCCGTTCAGATAGTCCTTGCCGAGGTCGTCGTTCTGATAGAGCACGCCGATCTTGGCGTTGGGATGCTGCTTCAGAATGTACTGGCCGTAGATGCGGCCTTCGACGAAGTAGTTGGGATTGAAGCCCATGGTCCACGGGAAGTTCTTCGGATCGGTGAACCTCGATGCGCCGGTGGCCGCGAACAACTGCGGCACCTTCTTGGAATTGAGATATTTCTGCACCGCCGCGTTCACGGGCGTGCCGATGATCTGGAAGGTCAGCAACACCTCGTCGCTCTCGACGAGCTTGCGGATCTGCTCCACGGCTTTCGGCGGCGAATAGGCGTCGTCGTACTGGATCAGGTTGATCTTGCGACCATTGACGCCGCCCTGGTCGTTGATCATCTTGAAATRGGCGGCCTGGGTCTTGCCGATCGACGAATAGGCCGACGCCGGTCCCGAAAACGGCATCGTCTGTCCGACCTTGATCTCGGTGTCGCTGGCGCCCGGGTCATATTTTTTCTGGGCATTGGCCGCAGAGACGGACAGCGCCAGGGTCAGCGCCGTTGCCGTGGCCAGATGCAGCATTCCATTCCTCATTCGCAGTTTCCTCAGTTTGTTATTGCCGATGATCTGCCCGGGTGCTCTTGCGCACAGGACGTCACCGCTGAGGGCGATTGTGGATGAGGCGTTGCTGCAACGCAAGGTGGGTGGAGACGCGCAGTTCGTAGGGTGGGTCAGCCTTGCGGCTGCGCGAAGCGCAGTCCGCCGAGCGTAACCCACCACTTCTGTTGCCGCGGATGTCGAAGAGGCGGATTACGCCGAGCAGATGAGCTTTGCGCATCTGCAGGGCTAATCCACCCCACGCAGTTACTAACCCGCCGGGCCGTTGTCCTCGATGATCGGGCCGAACAGCTCCCAACGCTCGCCGTTGAACTTCATCATCTGCATCTGCTTGTTGACGCGATAATCGTTCGGTCCGGTGTTGATCTTGATACCGGGCAGCGCGAAGCTCGGGGTGAAGTCCTTGATGTTGGCGACCTGCTTCATCACGTTCTCACGCGACAGGTCGTCGCCGCACTGTTTCAGCACCTGCGTCAGCAACTCGGCGACCGAATAAGCATAGGTGTTGACCGTGTTGAGCTTGTCGCCTTCGGGGAAATACTTGTCCATGAAGGCGAAGAACGCTTTCACGCCCGGATCGTCCTTCCACTGCGGGTCACTCGGCTCCTTGCCGTATTGGGTCGAGATGATCCCCTTGGAGATGTCGAGACCGGCCGGCTTCAGCGTCGCCGAGATCGGACTCGCATTGATGTCGAGGATGTGCACCGGCGTCCAGCCGAGCTCGGCCACCTTCTTGATGGCCTGCGCCGCGAACTTCGGCGTCGAGGCATCGTAGAAAAGATCTGCGCCGAGCGACTTCAGCTTGACCACCTGCGAATCGACGGTCGGGTCGGTGACCTCGTAGGACACTTCGCCGACGATCATCTTCGCGGCCTTGTCGCCGAGGCCGCTCTTGAGGCCGGCGAGATAGTCGCGACCCATGTCGTCGTTCTGGTAGAGCACGCCGATCTTGGCATTGGGGTGATTGGCGAGAATGTATTTGGCGTAGATGCGTCCCTCGGACACGTAGTTGGGATTGTAGGCGATGGTCCAGGGATAGTTCTGCGGATCGTTGAAGCGTGCGGCGCCGGTGGAGGCCAGCAGCTGCGGGATCTTCTTGCCGTTGAGATATTTTTGCACGGCGGCGTTCGCGGCCGTGCCGATGATCTGGAAGGTGAACAGCACCTCGTCGCCTTCGACGAGCTTGCGCACCTGCTCGACCGTCTTCGGCGGCGAATAGGCATCGTCATACTGGATCAGATTGATCTTGCGGCCGTTGATGCCGCCCTGATCGTTGWTCATCTTGAAGTAGGCGGCCTGGGTCTTGCCGATATTGGCGTAGACGGAATAGGCGCCGGAGAACGGCACGGTCTGGCCGATCTTGATCTCGGTGTCGCTCGCGCCGGTGTCATATTTCTTCTGGGCGAGGGCTTGGCTGGCGGTGAACGCGAAGGCGATCGCCGCCGTGGCAGCTATGAAGGCTCTGCGATTGTTCATCTTGGTTGTTCCTCCTGACGGAATTTCCGGTTGACGGTCTTTTCCCGTTGATTGCAACGGTCGCCATCGCTGCCGGAGAGTGTGGAGGAAGGTCCGGCGCCGCGCAAGGATCGCGACGCTGCGCCGTAGCGTCTCAGGTCACGAGAATCAGGTCAGAAACAGTGCAACCAGTGCGATCGCCGCCGGCAGCGCCTGCACGAGCAGGATGCGGGTGCTGACGGTCGCCGCGCCGTAGACGCCGGCCACGATCACGCAGAGCAGGAAGAATGCCTTGATCTGGAATGCGAAGGCCGGGTTGCCGTGGACGAGGCCCCAGATCAGGCCGGCGGCGAGGAAGCCGTTATAGAGCCCTTGGTTGGCCGCCAGCACCTTCGTGATCTCGGCCTTTTCGGGCGTATTGCGGAATGTCTTCAAGCCAAGCGGCTTGTCCCAGAGAAACATCTCCAGGATCAGGAAGTAGGCATGCAGTGCGGCGACCAGCGCCACCAGGACATTGGTGATCAGAATCAAGTTGAGCCCCCCAAAGCGTCAGCTTTCGGGTGGACGTTAGCACGGCCGGCATGGCAAGTGCGATGGCGTGTTTCGATGGCCTGGTGTCGCAATGCCCGCTCGATCAACCAAACCGCCTGAACGATTCGGCCTCGATCGCCTGACGACGCCGATCGGGATCGCGCTGCTCGTCACCGATGCCGAGGGCGCCTTGCGTGCGCTCGACTGGGAAGACTACGAGCCCCGCATGCGCGAGCTGTTGCGCCTGCAATACGGCGCCGTGGACCTGGTTGATCGGTCCGCGCCGGCGGCGATGAAGACCGCGCTGTCAGCATATTTCGAAGGCGATCTCGGCCAGCTCTCGGGCGTCGCATGGCGCATCGCCGGCACGCCGTTCCAGCAGAAGGTCTGGACCGCGTTGGCAAAGATCCCTGCCGGCACCACGATGAGCTATGGCGCGATGGCCGCTAGGATCGACATGCCCAAAGCCATTCGTGCCGTCGGCCATGCCAACGGCTCCAACCCGATCAGCGTGGTGCTGCCCTGTCACCGCCTGATCGGCGCCGACGGCTCGCTGGTGAAATATGGCGGTGGCCTCGAGCGCAAGCGCTGGCTGCTCAGGCATGAGGGGGTCGAGGTCTGAGCCGAAGCGTCAAGTACTATTGGGGTTGTCCTCGGAGTTCCCTGTTTCCAGGCAACCCATTCCTCCGCGTCTTGAAGCGAGACGAAATCAGCGATCGGAATGTCGGTAAGGTCGGCACGACGTTCGATCACGCGCCATCCGCCCTGTTCGAGTCGTTGGATGATGAAAGACGCGACCGGAAGAAAATCAGCCATGGGTCAACAATCATTTTGAGGCCGAGAGATTTGGCCTTACGCCGCCGGCTGCACCGCCTTGTCGCCGGCCATCACATGGGTCAGCGCGCTCTTGATCGCGGACTGGCGCGTCGGCGCGTTGATCTGCGCGCCCAGGAGGTCGGTGACGTAGAACACGTCGCGGGCGCGCTCGCCGAAGGTCGCGACATGGGCCGAGGCGATGTTGAGGTTGAGCTTCGAGATCGCGGTGGTCAGCTCGTAGAGCAGGCCGGGGCGGTCGAGGCCGGACATCTCGATCACCGTGTAGCGGTCGGACCATTGGTTGTTGATGGTCACTTCCGGCTCGATCGTGAAAGGCCGCGCCTTGCTGCGCACGGTGCGCCGCGCCACCACTTCGGGCAGCCGCAGCTTGCCTTCCAGCACGTCCTCGATCATCTCGCCGATGCGCGTGGCGCGCCGGCCCTCGTCCTCGTCGCGGTCGTATTCCCTGGAGATCGAGATCGTGTCGAGCGCGCGGCCGTCGGTCGTTGTGTAGATCTGCGCGTCGACGATGTTGGCGCCGGCCGAGGCGCAGGCGCCGGCGATGATCGAGAGCAGCCAGGGATGGTCGGCGGCGAAGATCGTGAGCTCAGTGACGCCGCGCACCTCGTCGAAGCCGACATTGATCGCGAGCTTGTGGCCGGCCTGCTCGCTGGAGCGGACGAAGCGGGCATGGCGGATCTTTCGCGGCAGCTCGACCTTGAGCCAATAGGCGGGATAGTGCCGGCCGATATAGGCATCGAGCTCGTCCGCCGGCCATTCGGCGAAGGCCATGCGGAATTCGGCGTAGGCGGCCGTCAGGCGCTTGCCGCGGTCGACTTCCGAGAAGCCGCCGGTCAGCACCGGTTCGGTTTCATAATAGAGAGAGCGCAGCAGCTGCGCCTTCCAGCCGTTCCACACGCCCGGGCCGACGCCGCGGATGTCGGCGGTGGTCAGGATCGTGAGCAATTTCATCTGCTCGACCGACTGCACCACGGCAGCAAAGTTCTCGATGGTCTTGCGGTCGGAGAGATCGCGCGACTGCGCGACCGTGGACATCGTCAGATGCTCCTCGATCAGCCAGGCCACGAGCTCGGTGTCGGCCGCGCTGAAGCCGAGCCGCGGGCACAGCCGGCGCGCCACCTTGGCGCCCGCGATCGAGTGATCCTCCGGCCGTCCCTTGGCGATGTCGTGCAGCAGCGTCGTGATGTAGATCACCGCACGGTGCTCGGGCCGGATCTTGCGGAAGAGATCGCTGGCGACCGTGAACTCCTCGATGCCGCCGCGCTCGATGTCCTGCAGGAAGCCGACGCAGCGGATCAGATGCTCGTCGACGGTGTAGTGATGATACATGTTGAACTGCATCATCGAGACGATCTTGCCGAAGGCGCGGATGAAATGRCCGAGCACGCCGGTCTCGTTCATTCGACGCAGCACGATCTCGGCGTTGTCGGAGGTCAGGATCTCCATGAACAGCCGGTTGGCTTCCGGGTTCTCGCGCAGCTGCGCGTTGATCAGGCCGAGCGAGCGCGTCACGTCGCGCATCGCGTCCGGATGGAAGGCGAGGTTGTTCTTCTGCGCCAGGCGGAAGATCCGGATCAAATTGACCGGATCGTGCTTGAACACGTCGGGCGCTGCGACGTTGATGCGGTTGTTGTCGACGAGGAAGTCGTCGCTGTCGGGGACGCGGCGCTTCGCGGGGGCGGGGCGCAGCCGCGCCATCATCCGGCTCAGCACCGGCGCGGGCTTGGCCTGCTGGTCCTCGAGCTTGGCGCAGAGGATGGCGGTGAGGTTGCCCACTTCCTTGGCGACCAGGAAGTAGTGCTTCATGAAGCGCTCGACGTCCTGCATGCCGGGATGCGAGGTGTAGCCGAGCCGGACCGCGATCTCGCGCTGGAGGTCGAAGGAGAGGCGCTCCTCCGCGCGGCCGGAGTAGAAGTGCAGATTGCAGCGCACCGACCAGAGGAAGTCGGCGCAGCGGCGAAAGGTGCGGTATTCCTGCGCGTCGAACACGCCGCGCTCGACCAGCTCGTCGGTATCTCGGACGCGGTAGACGTATTTGGCGATCCAGAACAGCGTGTGCAGGTCGCGCAGGGCGCCCTTGCCGTCCTTGACGTTGGGCTCCACCAGGTAGCGCGACTGGCCGCCGCGGCGGTGGCGCTCCTCGCGCTCGGCGAGCTTTGCGGTGACGAATTCGGATGCCGTGCCCTGCACCACGTCCTTGTCGAAGCGCGCGACCAGTTCGTCATAGAGCGGTTGGTCGCCGGTCAGGAAGCGCGTTTCCAGAATCGCGGTGCGGATGGTCATGTCGCCGCGCGCCTGCCGGATCGATTCATCGACCGAGCGCGTGGCGTGTCCGACCTTCAGCCCCATGTCCCAGAGACAGTAGAGAATGGCCTCAGCCACCTGCTCACCCCAGGCGGTCTGCTTGTAGGGCAGGATGAACAGCAGATCGATGTCGGATTCCGGCGCCATCAGGCCGCGGCCATAGCCGCCGGTCGCGACCACCGCCATGCGCTCCGCGCCGCTCGGGATCGGCGAGCGGTAGAGATGCCGGGTCGCCGCCGAATACAGGATGCGGATGATCTCGTCCTGCACGTGGCACAGCCGCTCGGCGCAGCGCCTTCCGTGACGGTCCTTCAGCAGGATCGCCTGCGCCGCGGCGCGCGCCGCGATCAGCTCGGCCTTGAGCATTTGCGCCATGGCCGTGCGGAACGTGTCCTCACGTCCCTGATGCTTCTCGGCAAGCGCATCGACCGCGGCGGTGATCCGCGCGGTGTCGAAGCGATCGTCCACCTCGGCCTTGTGCTCAGTCGCGACGCTGTCCATGTCTCACCGGATATAAGAGGTGACAGGCGCTGTCACCCGCCATTCTCTGGCAATAGTCGTTCCATGCTGGAAAAGGCCGGCCTCGGGCAAAATCGTTCTCGGTCGAGGGGCTTTCGGGATAGCGATTTTCTCGTTGACCTCTAGAAATAACTCATTGAAAAACAATGAAGTTTTTGAGGAGGCTGGGCATGACCGGGATTACACGACGCATTCTGTTGGCGGGGGCTGTTGCGCTCGCCATGACCCCTGCGGCACGGGCGGCGGATCCGCTCAAGGAAATCCGCATCGACTGGGCGACCTACAATCCGGTGTCGATGGTCCTGAAGCAGAAGGGTCTGCTGGAGAAGGAGTTCGCCAAGGACGGCATCAGCATCATTTGGGTGCAGTCGGCCGGCTCCAACAAGGCGCTCGAATTCCTCAACGCCGGCTCGATCGATTTCGGCTCGACCGCGGGCTCGGCGGCGCTGGTGGCGAAGATCAACGGGAACCCCATCAAGTCGATCTACGTCTATTCGCGTCCCGAATGGACGGCGCTGGTGACATCAAAGGATTCCAAGATCGCGAGCGTTGCTGATCTCAAGGGCAAGCGCGTCGCGGTGACGCGCGGCACCGATCCGCACATCTTCCTTGTGCGCGCGCTGCTCGGTGCAGGCCTAACTGAGAAGGACATCACGCCGGTGCTGCTCCAGCACGCCGACGGCAAGACCGCGCTGATCCGCGGCGACGTCGACGCCTGGGCCGGCCTCGATCCGATGATGGCGCAGGCCGAGGTCGAGGAAGGTGCAAAACTGTTCTATCGCAAGGCGGATGCCAACACCTGGGGCATCCTCAATGTGCGCGAGCAGTTCTTGAAGGACTATCCGGACGCCGCCCGCCGCGTGCTCGCGGTGTATGAAGAGGCGCGCAAATATTCGCTGGCGAATTACGATGATCTCAAGAAGACCTTCATCGCCGTGACCAAGCTGCCGGACGCGGTCGTCGACAAGCAGCTCAAGGAGCGCACCGAGCTCACCCACAGCCGCATCGGCGCACCCCAGCGCGAGTCGATCCTCGCTGCCGGCCTTGCCCTCCAGCAGGCCGGCGTCGTCGACGCCAAGGTCGATGTGAAGGCGACGCTGGATGCCTTGATCGACGACCAGGTCCCGCTGCCGACGAATTAGTTCGGCAAGCGTGCGCGGCAAACTCCACTGTCGTCCCGGGGCGCGAAGCGAGCCCGGGACCCATAACCACAGGGCGTGGTTTGGCGCGAAGGCCGTCACTCCGGGTCCCCGTAACCATATCGCCCTGTGGTTATGGGCCCCGGATCTGCGCTTCGCTTGTCCGGGGCGACAACCGAGATTGCCGCGCGCCCTTGCATTCCCCGATCAGACGCGCTTCCTACCGGCCATGATCTCCGACGCGCCAGTCCTGCAACAGACCTCGGAACCGGCCGAAAGCGCCGCCGCGCCCTCGCGGCTGTCGCGTTATGCGCGGCCGTTGCTTGGAATATTGCTGCCGCTCATCCTCGCGCTCGGCTGGGAGCTGGTGGTGTGGTCCGGCTGGTCCAACGGCCGTCTGGTGCCGCCCCCCTCGCGCGTCCTTGCGACCATCACCGAGCTCGCCCGCTCCGGAGAGCTGGTCCGCCACATCGCCGCGACGCTATGGCGGGTCGGCCTCGGCTTCGCTTTCGGCGTGATCGCGGGCACCGTGCTCGGCGCCATCTCCGGCTACTGGTCGCTGGCGCGGCGGCTGCTCGATCCGACCGTGCAGGCGCTGCGTGCGATCCCTTCACTCGCCTGGGTGCCGTTGTTCATTCTCTGGCTCGGCATCTTCGAGACCTCCAAGATCGCGCTGATCGCGGTCGGCGTGTTCTTCCCGGTCTATCTCGGCGTGATGGGCGCGATCCTTTCCGTCGATCGCAAGATCGTCGAGGTCGGTCGCACCTTCCGCCTCTCCGGGTTCGCCATGATCCGCCGCATCCTGCTGCCCGCGGTGCTGCCGGCCTATGTGGTGTCCTTGCGTGTCGGCCTTGGTCTGGGCTGGATGTTCGTGGTGGCGGCCGAGCTGATCGGCGCTTCCGAAGGCCTTGGCTATCTCCTGCTCGACGGCCAGCAGCTCGGCAAGCCCGCGCAGATTTTGGCCGCGATCGTCATCTTCGCCATTCTCGGCAAGCTCACCGACTGGCTGATCGAGGTCGGGGCCGCGCCGTTCCTGCGCTGGCAGGACGCCTTCGGGCGCGCGAAGGGAGCGTAACGCGATGCTGGCGCTCGACCGGGTCAGCAAGACCTATCCCAACGGCGTGCAGGCGCTGGCGCGATTCTCCGCTGAGATCAAACAGGGCGAGATCGTCGCCATCATCGGCGGCTCCGGCTGCGGCAAGTCCACGCTGCTGCGTGCCATCGCCGGCCTCGATCGCGCGAGCGCAGGCATGGTGACGCTCGACAGCGAGGCGATCAGTTCGCCGCACGCAAAAATCGGCATCATCTTCCAAGAGCCGCGGCTTCTGCCCTGGCTCAGCGTCGCGGACAATATCGGCTTCGGCCTTGCCGACCTGCCCGCGGCCGAGCGGCGCGAGAAGGTGGCGCGCGCGCTCGCCCGCGTCGGGCTCACTGATAAGGCGCAGGCCTGGCCGCGCGAGCTCTCGGGCGGGCAGGCGCAGCGCGTCGCGATCGCGCGTGCGCTGGTGCCGCAGCCGGAAGTGCTGCTGCTCGACGAGCCGTTCTCGGCGCTCGACGCCTTCACCCGCAGGGATCTCCAGGATCATCTGCTCGACCTCTGGGCCGACACCCGGCCGACCTTGATCCTCGTCACACATGACGTCGACGAGGCCGTGGTGCTGGCCGATCGCGTGCTGGTGATGCGGCCGCGGCCGGGCCGGCTGTTCGACCAGATCGAGATCAATCTCGGCCGTCCGCGCGACCGCAACTCGCCGCTGTTCGAGAATTTCAAGCGAAGTGTGCTGACATCACTCGACCGTTCGCTTGACCGTAACGTGCCCGACCGTGACGCAACCCAGGGTCCCGGTCAGGCCATGTGGTGGTGACAATTTCTCTCTGAGCCGGTACATCGAGGGACGATTTTTCCGGGAGAGAACAAGATGGACGCCGCAGAACTGCGCCAGATGCAGGCCCCGATCAAGGAACGCTACAAGACCGATCCCAAGACCGCGATGATCACGCTGAAGGCCAAGGGCTCGACCGACAGCGAAGGCATCGCCTGCAAGGTCGAGACCGGCCGCGCCATCGCGATGGCGGGCCTGCATCCGGCCACCGGCGGCTCCGGCCTCGAGCTCTGCTCCGGCGACATGCTGCTGGAAGCCTTGGTCGCCTGTGCCGGCGTCACGCTGAAATCGGTCGCGACCGCCATCGAGATCCCGCTCAAGACCGGCAATGTCTATGCCGAGGGCGATCTCGATTTCCGCGGCACGCTCGGCGTCGACAAGGAGACTCCGGTCGGCTTCGCCGAGATCCGCCTGCGCTTCGAGGTCGACACCGACGCGCCGCAGGACAAGCTTGATCTGCTCCTGAAACTCACCGAGCGCTATTGCGTGGTCTACCAGACCATCAAGAACGGCCCGAAGGTTTCGGTGTCGATGCAGCGGATGTGACTTCCTGACCCTCCCCTTGAGGGGG
>NZ_JBFRFR010000035.1:0-99596 GCF_052114925.1 Bradyrhizobium sp. 2TAF36
GTTTGCGGAGGGCAAGATCGACGCCTTCCTCGGATTTCCCCCAGAACCTCAGCGTTTGCGCGCGCAAAACATTGGTCATGTCATCGTCAACAGTGCGCAGGATCGCCCATGGTCGCAGTATTATTGCTGCATGCTGGCGGGTAATCGCGAGTTCGTCCGAAAGAATCCCATTGCCACCAAACGTGTAGTTCGCGCCATGCTCCGGGCGACGGACTTGTGCGTAAGCGCGCCAGCCTTTGTCTCGCAGCGGATGGTAGATGGGGGCTTCACGCCGCGCCACGACTATGCGGTTCAGACTCTTGAGGATGTGCCGTACAACCGCTGGCGCGAATACGATCCTGAAGACACAATCCGTTTTTACGCGCTTCGCCTGCGAGAGGCGAGGATGCTCAAATCGAATCCTGCAAAGATTATCGCGGATGCAGCAGACTGGCGATTCCTCAACGAGGTTCGACGTGAACTTGGGAGCTGATTCGACGTCGTTTCTTGGTCAGCGCCCGCTCCCTGCAACGTCGCGAGAAAGTGAAAACGGCGCGGCGGTGAAGAACGGTCTTCCCGGCTTTGAGTTTCGACCGTCGTTGCGTACGAAATTGCTGATGGCCTTCTTCGTCATCGAGATGCTCTTGATCTCGGTTGGTGTAATCGGTCTTCTATCGCTACGCGAAGCGGACCAGCGGGCGAATCAGGTCGTTGGCCTGCAGCAGAAGATCGAGGCATATCGGCAGATGCAGCATAATACGCTTCGACAGCTTTATGGCGTATCCACCGCGCTCGCCTTTCCGAACGAAGCGACATTGGCCGTTGTGCTGCGGCAGATCAACCAGTTTGGTTACGACCTTGACCGCGTCTCGTTCGTCGCAAAGGACGAGGTGACGCTGCTCAACCAAGTGCGCGAAGAATATGCGCGTTTCATTGCCGTAGTTTCACACATCGTCGATCTCATCCGCGGCGGACGAGCAGCTGAGGCCAAACAGAGCGAACTCGCGGAACTCGGGCCTCTCGCGGACAAGCTCGAACGACTGACCAATCAATTGGTCAACCGGGCTGAAGCGGACATGGTGGCCGGCATAGATGCGAGCCGACGAACTTACACCAAATCCCAGATACTTGTCACTGCGGTCGCGCTCGCAAGCTTTGTGCTTACGCTGGTCCTGGGACATGCGATCTCCCGGTCTGTGATCGAACCGGTCCGCATCATTCACCACGGGCTGAATCGGATAGCGGCTGGTGATTTCGCCCAGCGTATAGAGGTCCCCAATCGTGACGAACTCGGGGAGCTTGCGGCGCATGTGAATTCGACCTGCGAAGAGTTGCAGCAGCTCTACCGACGTCTTGAGGAGGCCAGCCGTCACAAATCGCAATTCCTCGCCAACATGAGTCATGAATTGCGGACGCCATTGAACGCGGTGCTCGGCTTTTCGGAGCTCATGCTCGACGGCATATACGGCGATCCTCCGGAGAGAATGCGATCCGCCGTCGAACGCATCCAACGGAACGGCAGACATCTCCTCGGGCTCATCAACGACGTCCTCGACCTCTCCAAGATTGAAGCCGGACAGCTTCGACTTTCTCTGACCGACTACTCGGTCGAGGAATTGGTAGACGTTGTGCATACCTCCGTTGAGTCGCTCGCCGCGGACAAGAAACTGAGTTTAAGAATTGCTGTGCCGCCAGGCTTGCCGCCGGCGCGAGGAGATGAACGCAGGCTCGCTCAGGCCCTGTTCAATCTCGTGGGTAACGCGATCAAATTCACCGACGCCGGAGAGGTCCGGATAGAGGTAGAAGCGCGGGAGGATTCCTACGTATTTTCCGTTCAGGATACGGGACCGGGCATCGACGAAGTGGACCAGGCCAGAATTTTTCAGGAATTCCAGCAGGTAGATAACTCGATCACCAAGTCAAAGGGAGGCGCGGGATTGGGCCTCGCCATAGTCAAGCGCATCGTGGAGATGCATGGTGGACGGATCTGGATAGAATCCCGCCTCGGCCATGGCGCGAGATTCTCTTTTCTGGTGCCGGCCCGGCTCGAGCAGCAGGCGATGCAGACATGAGCAAGCGCGTACTGGTGGTCGAAGATCAGGAGGACAATCGTCAGATTTTGCGCGATCTGCTTGCAAGCGTCGGTTACGAAATGATCGAGGCGCACGACGGCGAAGAAGCGCTCGTGGCGGCGCGCACCCAAAGCCCGGACCTGATCCTGATGGATATTCAACTGCCTATTCTAGACGGATACGAGGCGACACGGCGGATAAAAGCGCAGTCAGATCTCCGCCATATTCCAATCATCGTCGTCACTTCCTACGCGCTTGGCGGCGACGAGGAAAAGGCGCGTACGGCCGGCTGCGATGCCTATGTCGCAAAGCCCTACAGCGCACGAAAGCTACTCGAGACGATCAACCGATACTTAACATGAGATTCTAGCGCGTACTGACGTGGAGCAGAGATGCATGTCCCACCCCGAATCTTGATCGTGGATGACAACGAAACGAATCGCTGCCTTCTTACCGCGCGCCTCGATGCCGAAGGCTATAAGACCATGGAGGCCGAAGATGGCGAGAAGACTCTCGCGATCGTGCGTGAAATCGCGCCGGACGTTGTCCTCCTCGACGTCATGATGCCGAAGATCGATGGCTTCGAGGTCTGCCGGCGGCTGAAGGCCGATACGACACTTGGATTTGTCCCAATCATCATGGTGACGGCGCGAACCGACTCGCAGGATGTCGTCGCAGGACTTAACGCAGGCGCCGACGAGTATCTGACCAAACCTGTCGACCATGCAGCGCTGGTTGCCCGCGTGCACTCCATGCTCCGCATCAAAGAACTGCACGATCGAGCGGAGGCCCAGGCCGCCGAGCTCGCATCGTGGAATAGAACGCTTGAGCAGCGTGTCGCCGAACAGGTAGCGCAAATCGAACGTGTTAGCCGTTTGAAGCGTTTTCTTTCCCCGCAGATCGCAGAACTCATCCTTTCTTCTTCGCCAAATGAATCCCTGGAGACACACCGCAGACAAGTGACGATAGTCTTCTGTGACTTGCGAGGATTTACCGCTTTCTCAGAAGTTGCTGAGCCCGAGGAGGTGATGGCCGTTATGAGAGAGTATCACACTGCCCTGGGCTCTGTAGTCCATGAATTTGAAGGCACGTTGGAGAGATTTATGGGGGATGGAATCATGGTCATCTTCGGAGATCCGATCCCTTGTCCCGATCCGTGCGTACGGGCTGTGCAAATGGCGGCCGCGATGCGGAGCCGTCTATCTGAATTGTCCAGCAAATGGCGGCGGGAAAGCCACGAGCTTGGTTTCGGGATTGGCATCGCACACGGATATGCGACGCTCGGCCCTATCGGTTTCGAGGGCCGCTGCGAGTACAGCGCGATTGGGACGGTGGTCAATCTCGCGGCCCGGCTGTGCGCGGAGGCGCGCGACGGCCAGATTTTGATCGATAGCAAGGTGCGCGCGGCGATCGACGACAGAGCCACGACACAGACGGTAGGCGAACTCATGCTCAAGGGCTTGCATCGTCCTATCACCGCCTACAACGTAGTTGAGACGATTTGAGTAACATTGTTAGAGCTGGAGGATCGTCATGAACTCTGATCAGGTTCGACAGGTAGTCGATGAGGCAAATCGCAGGTTTGGTGTAGCCGCCGCCAGCAAGGACTATGCCGGTATGGCTGCGTTCTATACCGAGGACGCCAAGGTTCTGCCGCCCGATGCGCCGATTGTTTCGGGGAGAAAGCCGATCGAGGAATTTTGGCGGACGGCGGCAGACGCGCTCGGTCTGATAGACGTCACTCTCAAGACGATCGACCTCGAGGTTGCCGGCGACACCGCTTACGAGATTGGCGAGGCCGACCTGAAGCTCAGCTCTGGACAGGCTAAGGTAAAGTACCTCGTTGTTTGGCTCCAAAGGGATGGCCGGTGGCACCTGCATCGCGACATCTGGAATAGCATGCCGACGAGCTAGAGGCGGACGGAGTATCGGCGCGATCCAATGCGTAACACGGCTTTCACGATAAGACTTGCTACGAGTTCGCTCGCGCGGCCCTGACTAGTCGATGAGATGAGATGTCGCCTAGTGGTCCTGAGCTGAACGCCACTGAAGCCATTGCCACGTCTGCTGTCTGAAGGAAGCCTGACGCCTCCCGACTGAGAAGCTGACCGCTGCTTTTGACCAGCTGCGACATCCGCGCGCATATTGCTGTGATGCACAGTACCGATGGGATTTGAAGCATATGTTAGACTGTCGCTCGGCCTTGAGGGCGACGCGATGCGACGGCGCGAGTTCATAACGCTTGCCGGCGGTACGATGGTGGCGTTGCCGCTCGCAGCGTTGGCCCAAAAAGCGGGACGGACCTATCGCCTGGGTTGCTTGTCTCCGCATCCTCGCGATATCCAATTTAACGTACGTCTACGGCGCGCTGGTTTCATTGACGGCCAAAACCTCAGGATTGATTACCGCGCCTTTGCATCTCAGATCGATCTGATTTCGCAACTTGCGGCGGAGCTGGTCATAGCCCAACCCGATGTCATCTATGCTGCTGGACCCGAGGCAGTTAACGCCGTACAGCGGGCAACCGAGAGCATTCCCATCGTTGGGATCACAGGCGGCATGGTCGGGGAGGGATTGGTAAAATCGTTCGCCCGGCCCGATGGCAATATCACGGGGATCAGCATTTTTGCCCCTGAGCTTGACGGCCTACGGCAGGACCTCCTGATCGAAGCCGTGCCCGGGATTCGCCGCATGGCGGCTCTCGCCGACGACCTTTGGTTTGAACGCGTGGTGAAGTGGTTGCGAGGCGAGGCAAAGGTTCGCGCCCTGCAAGAGGCGGCGCGCACACGCAACGTTGAGCTTTCAATCTATCGCGTAACGAGAGCTGAGGAGATTGCAGCGACTATCGATAAGGCACAGGCATCGGGGGCCACGGCGCTGAATGTTCTTAATTCCGGGATGCTCGACGGCAATGGTCCACTGATTATGGAACGAGTTGCAGCACTGCGCCTTCCAACCATGTATCAGTGGGGAGTGTGGGCCGAGCAAGGTGGCTTTATCGGCTACGGTCCATCCTCCGATCACTTGGCAGACTTACTGCCCGATTCGCGGCGAGTCTTTTGCGCGGCACGATGCCTGCCGATCTGCCGGTCGAACAGCCGACGAAATTCGAGCTGGTAATCAACCTCAAGACCGCTAAGGCGATGGGTGTGATGGTTCCGGAGGTTTTGTTGGTGCGCGCCGACAAGGTGATTGAGTAAAACGATGCTGTTTGCTGCATTGCATGAGTCTGCAAGTGGCCCCTCGCTTCTGTTGATGCGGTGTAGCCAAATGTCGGTTCATAGGGGCATACCGGAAGTTTGCAACCGAGCGTCAAACCGACGCGATTGACCGGCACCGGACTCTGGCCGCTATTCCGAAAGGTTGGCGGCCCGCGCGGCCCGAGAGCTTCATCATCCTTCCGGATACATAAAGCGCGGCAATGAAGCGTTTTCACGAGGCCGTGATGGCCGCGTAACAATACGTTCAGTCTTCCTGAAGATTCGGAAGGAGCCGACGAAGCGACGCGCCGGGCGATTGGCACGTTGTTTGCGTCTGATGCATTAGGGTGACCGTAATGGTCTCCCGCAAGCTGCGCATTCACAAGGATGGAGAGGCCATGAAACGATTTGGATCTACTAGGTGGATTGGCGGTTTGTTTGAGGGCCAGGGGGCGGTCTCGACCGAGAGTCGCGCTTTGCAAAACTATCCCTATAGCTTCCTCACTCATTACGGCGAGACCTGCCCCGAAGAATTGATTGGCGCGGCCCACGCTGCGTGCTTCACTACGTCGCTTGTCAGAATGCTCGGAATGGCGAACTTCGTCCCCGAGCATGTGGAGAGCAAATCAGACATCATCCTCGAGAAGGATGAGGCCGGCATTTCCATCACCTCAGTTCATCTCACCGTCAGGGCGAAGATACCGGGCATTGACCGCGACATGTTCCAGTCAATCGTTTCGAAGGCAAAGGCGTATTCCCCAGTCTCCAAGTTGATGAATGCCGAGATTGGTTTTACGGCCACTCTGGTCTCATGATGCAGCTGAGACACGGGTAAATAGGCGTGGTTACGTTGGACCAAGCCGGCCGTTATCAACACCTAGCCAATCGGGCGCGTAGCTGCTGGCTTCGAACTGATGTCTGAGGCTCACCCGCAATACGACTAAAGGGCGCTAGTAAGCTCAATCAGGCCGATGTCGGCTTGTGGCCCATCGCGTCAGTTGGCGCAGTGCCACGACATGTCCGAAGCCGGGGGGTAGACCGGAAGTCCCGAACTCAGGCGCAGACTGGCGCGATTGACCCGGAGCAGAAGTGTTCGGTCCAGTGTTCCACTGGGCGCCATGGGAACGATCAAAGGTTCGAGAGGTTGTGTCCGTGTGGCAGGTCCCACATGCCAGGAGGATGTTGTGCGTCAACTCCTTGGAATGATTGCCGCGATGATCTTGATGGCTTCCGGATCTGCGGCCCATGCCGGACAGACCGAGTATGACCCGGCCAAGGTTAGTGACAGCCTGAAGGCAGTTTTCCAATTCGGCTCGGTCTCGACCAAGAAGGCAATGAACGCCAACACGGTCACGCTGCTTACTGGCACGATCGGCGGCACCTATGTGCAGTTCGGTGCAGACCTCGCTTCCGTGCTCGACGACGACGGTAAGCTGCGCGTCCTGCCGATCACCGGTCGAGGCTCGGTGCAGAGCATCGCCGACATCCTCTTTCTTAAAGGCGTCGATCTCGGAATCGTGCGGGCCGACACGCTCGACTATCTCGAGAAGAAGGGCATCGCCAACAACATCAAGAAGCAGTTTACCTATGTGACTAAGCTCTACAATGAGGAGATGCAGGTCATCGCACCGAAGGCAGTCAAGACTCTAAGCGATCTCGAAGGTAAGACGGTGAGCGTCGACCTGCCCAATGGCGGCACGTTTGTGACTGCACTGACAATTTTCGAGCGGCTCGGGATCAAAGCGAACTTCGTCTATATCGAGCAGCGGATCGCAATGGAAAAGTTGAAGAAGGGCGAGCTCGACGCCGTCATCGTGGTGGGCGGCAAGCCATACGTGTCTGTCACTGCCTTCAAGAATGACGGCTCCTTTCATCTTGCTGCGGTCGACTATTCGAAACCCCTGCAGAGCGATTATCTGCCGGCGACGTTGACCTCGAAAGACTATCCGAACCTGATTCCCGAGGGAGAAACGGTGGAAACGATCGCGGTGCCGGCGGTGCTCGCAGCATACAATTGGGCCCCCAACACTGAACGCCGTCGCAAGCTCGCCTTGTTCGTTGACGCCTTCTTCTCGAAATTCGCCGATTTGCAGAACCCGCCCTTTCATCCCAAGTGGAAGGAGGTCTCCCTGACGGCACCACTCGCGGGCTGGAATCGCCTGCCGCTCGCGCAGCAATGGCTCGACCAACACGGCGTCGAACCGGTAAAGCGACAACACTTTGAGGCATTCCTGCAAGAGAACCCGGCCGTCGCCAATATTCAGTCGGAGGCCGATAAGGAAGCACTATTCCGGCAATTTAAGACCTGGGGACAGGGGAGAAATGCGCAGGCACGGATGGACTCCCAAGTGGACTCCAAGAAGGTTCGAGAGCGGGACCACACCTTCCACTCGGCACTGCAAGCTGCACCTCCACGCCACCCGCCCCGCCGATCGCACCCAAGACGAGCACTCGGTAGCTTGACGGGGCAAGGCTCGGTGAGCGAATGCAGCTATCCGGATTTCTGCAATCGCACGAGCGAGGAAGCCTGGCGGAACCCATTCCTCGGCGCCACTCCGCCCGACGGCGCCAAACAAGGACTCTCAACTTCCGATGATCCGTTTCGGGGCTTCGCTCCGACACAGCCTGTTCTCAGATAACGGAAGCCCTTCGACCACGCGCTGATGTTCGTCAGCGGGCGCCGTATTGCGCGCCTCCTTCAAGACATGCCGCACCGCGAGCGAGGCCGCCCAACTGAGCTTGATCGAACTGTCGGTAACTCTTGATTACAGGCTTGCCACGTGGTCGACAAGAAACCCGCGTCAAACCCAGGAGCGTCGTGACGTTGCCGGAGGTCCGCTGCTAGCCCTAAGTGGACATGCCTTTGTCCGCGCCTGGTGTCCGATTTCGGGGCCTAACCCGGCATCACATGTGAGTACACGGACTAGATTGCGAACGTCGTACCAAGATTAAGGACCATCTTTACCATCCACTGGCCCCTGATCGTAAAGGTCATCGGGTTCGTGTTGGGTAAATCGAAATTAAAAAAGACGCTTCCACTCTTATTGAATGCCACGCCGGACAAGTCATCTGGTGAAAAGGACACGTTTTGCGTGACGTCACCGCGATGCCCCTTAATGTCCTTCAACGAAAATGGGCCGCTGAAGGTGCGCATAAGTTGCGTGTCTAATTGGAAGTCCGTGTCCGCAACACCACTTCCCGAGATTGGTCCGGAGCAACCCAACAGTGCTGCGATGTTAGCTACCCTGCTGCCAATCTTAAACGATATCGATGCGGTGCCCGACGACGTGCGTACCCTCAGCACGTGCGCAGCAATAAACCAGTCGTCCGCCTTTGTGTCTGCTGCCACGGCCGCCTCCCGCTGTAACTGAAACCTCTCGCCAGCGACTGGAGATTAACCGTCCTGATGTCATACCCATGTGAAGAGGTTCACACGACGCAAAACGACATCGGGTGACGCGCCCATTGTGTTGTTCAACAGAAAGGCCGCAGCGGCGAACCACTGCGGCCTGCTGCCGGGTTAAAATTTATAAGTGAAATATGGGTCCAGCCCCGGCGAGATGAAGCCTACAGCGCGGGGCGGGGCGCAATGTCGTCGATGTTACACTGTGGGACAATTAAATGCGTCAGCTTCGCTGACTGAGGTGGGACTCGCCGGGGCTGGCGAAGGCGAGCCCTCAACCCAAAGGCCGCAAAGCTCTCCGGCAGCCCTGACGGACGCAGTAGTCTGCACCTGATCGGCGCAGATGCGAGCGTTAAAACAATATCGAAATTTGGCGGCTCCCTCAACGAAGCCAGCGTCAATTTACCGCTGATGCCCCAGGCCGATACCCAACACGATCGCCTTCTGACGTAGCGCGCCCTCGGTTCGCTTGGTCATCTTGGCGATTTTGACGACCGGCGTGCGAGCCTTGGAGTGCGCCTTCAATTCTTTGATATTTTCCTTCGTCCACTCGCGGCGAACCAGCTTTTTCTTCTTGGCCAAAACGGCGCTCCTTCCATGTTGAAGGCGCGGTCTAACAACATGGCGCAATATACGCAACAAACGCTCTGCGCACTTACGGAGATTTAATGGCCGACAACGAACAGCTAGTTCTATCTATTTCGGCTGACACGCGGGAAAATGCAGAACCAGCAAGACAATCGAAACGGCGACTGAGGCGGTAGACGCCAAGACCACGACATCGAAGACCTTGCCGCTCGTTCTGCTCGGCACTTTGCGCCAGTGCATGGCAGTCTTCTCGCTCAGATTTTCGGCGCAGCACCAGCCCGGTCAAAGACCGGCACTTTTTCTTCGTCGTCAGGTGCTGCAGCAGATGGCGTATCTTCTGCCGCGTGCCGCAACGCTTCGGTTTGAGCGTCCAGGCCATCGACAGTTTCATTCGCCTGACTGCCGGAGTCGTGCGGTTTCGTCGGAACTTGGCTGGCGCCGGAACCAGTAACGGATCCATTGTGCTCGACCCACGTGGCGTCCGATTTTTCTGTGTCATCGGAACCTCCCTGACGAGTCAATTTTTTCGCTCGCTGCAGGTTCCAGCCAGCAGAGTCCGCTAGCAATCGCGGCTATGCCGACGCCGCCGGTTGAAGATCTACTGGCCGCGGGATGGCAAATTGGCGCGGATCGCGATGCGCGCAACGCGGAGGTGGATCTACTGCACATGATGGAAGTCCAGCGGCGCCGCCCAGCCAGCGATGGCCGGCATTACATAGGCGGCCATCGGTGCTGACGACGGTGACCGCGGATGGCGTGACGCGGCGCGCGGTGCATCGTTGGCGGGAGGATCGGGCGGGGAAGCCGGTGAGGCCGCAAGGAGAGGCGCGGAGGAGGGCGGCGTGAGGTGCATGACGCGAGCCCGTTTGCTAGCGCCGCGGCCGCACGGACCCTGTCGTTTTGGACAGGTGCGGCCCGTCCCGATGTGGGCGCATGATCGCGGCTAAAGGACGGAGGACCGCGGCTATGCGATGTTACTACTTCCTAATCTTCCACAACGGCGAGGCGCAGACGGACCAGGTTGGCGAGCTATTTGGCTCTGCTGAGCTAGCGGTCCAACACGGCGCCCGTGTCGCTCGGGATATCGCCAGCGATCCCGAATATGACCGTGGTTCGGGTACGGTCGTGATCGTGGTTGACGACTCCGGTGCAGAGATCGAGCGGCGGGAGCTGAGGGGCGGGCGGAAGCCGTGGAGGTGAGGGGGCGGGCAGGCTGGTCCGACCTCTTCGGCGGGGGATCCATCGGCGCCGGCAACAAGCTTCCGTATAGCTACCTCTGCGATGTTGGCAAACGAGGCGGGGACCAATGGACACAATCCGCTCTCGGAGCCATCGCGCGCGTCGCATGCTCGGTAGGTGTGCTTAACGACGTCAATGGCTTCGCAGGCATGATCCAACTGGACGACCACCTGTGGACGCGAGATCGGGGTTGCTACGGTGGTGGTAGTCCGCTGCCCTTGGCGAGGTCGCGGACAGGTTTAAACGGTTTGGTAAGAATGGAGTCTTGATACTGGGACGGGCTTGGGGACTCACGGGGTCCCTTAGATGGAGCGTTCAGCGCGATCCAAACGAAAAGTAAGTCGAAAGCGCTGGGTTGTTTGTTACGGTAATTTTTCTATTGAATGTCGAGACGAAGATGGCGCGAAGAATTTGGCAGCCAAGCTCCGTAAGCGCCGATACCGTGTCACAGCCCGGACAGCCGATGGCGTCTCACCTTCGTGGCGAGTAGAGCCAGACGAAATCGACGAGTGGATATCTTCACCCACGCGCCCTAGTCGCTCGCCGCGGGTTCGGCCTACGAAGAATCGATGATTTGCGAAACACTCGAGTTGGATCGCGGCTTCAGCACGTTGGTTTCGCCCGCGTCTAGTTCAACTTCGGACACACTCTAGCCCCGATTTGGCTGCTGGAATGCTGGCTCTCGCGACTCATCTGGAGTTGCAGCCAACTTGGGTCGAGATTGGTTCCGCAGGAGAAACGAGCGCTCCTGCAGCTATCCAGCGATCGGTCTTGCGTGTGATCCATCGCAAGGCCTGTGAAGGCCCCGGTCTTCCCCATTGGCTGGGGCCTTCCTTTTGCGCCAGATCACAAAAATATTGGCATCGCGGCGTCTGAGGAACGACTCTCCAAGGGAGAGATTGAAAAATCGGTCTGTGGCGAATCTGGACCTCCTCAAGGTCTCGCCATCCACCCGGAACGGCCCCACCGTCCGACGCGCGTTTGGCGATGGGCCGGTTTTCGTAGGTATTCACTCAACTCCCGCCGGCTCACAAAGTCGGCGGGGTTTTTGAGCTAGCCGTCTTGGCATCGGACTCCGAAGTTGTCGCAGGTGCGAGCGAAGGCATCTGCAGCATTTGCGTCTTCAAAGCAAAAAAGTGTGCCGACGTCGGCACGATCGATCCACCAGTCGACCTTGTTCGCCCTCGCAATGCGGGAAGCCTCTCCGCGCAGTAGGTCGAGCTGTCTTCCGGCGGCATGGACTATCAGGCAATTTTTCTTGGGCATATGTTTTGTCCTCAATAGGAAAGCTGAATTGATCGCCATCAAAAATGGAAAACTCATGGCCATGGGCTCGGCTCAATGCCGCCCGCAGATAAATCAACTGCTTAGCGGGATGCCCGCTCTCCCGCGTAGAGCGTGCATGAGGCGACGTTTTCGCAAACTACCTCAAATACCCCACCACCATCCGTGTCGTCTCATCCACCAGCGTCCTCACCATCTTCTCCGAGAGCATCTCGGCCTGGTTCAGCACCGTGTTGTGCGCGACCGCCTCGATCGCACTGACGCAGATGAAGGTCGCCAGTCCCGGGTCGATCTTGCGCATCTCGTTGCGACGGCTTTCGAGATAGGCGCGCACGAGGGTGTGGACCTCGCGGTTGAAGGCTTCGACGTCCTTGAGCTGGCCGGTGCGCGGGATCTGCTCGGCAAGCACCCGATGTAGTTTGGGATCGATGCGGTGGGCTTCGATCGCGACGGTGACGAGGCGGCGCACGGCTTTGTCGATCGGCAGGTCGGCGACCTCGGTGAGGGCGGCACGGACGATGCCCATAATCTCCTCGTTGTGGCGGTCGATGACGGCGGCGACGAGTGCCTCCTTGCTGGGAAAATACTGGTAGAGCGAGCCGACGCTGACGCCGGCGATTTCGGCGATCCGGTTGGTGCTGGCTTTCTCAAAGCCCTCGCGGACCAGAATGCGAGCGGTTGCCTCGACCAGCGCGTCGACGGTGGCGCGCGATCGCGCCTGCAAGGCATTTTTCCGGGGTTTTGTCGGCGGTTTGCGCGCCATGGGCCTGCGATCCGAATGCGAGTAGGAAAAGCGAGCGAATGCTCGCATTATATCCGCATGTGGCGGCGGTCGACACAAGCCTTTTCGTCGCCCATACAGAGAGCCCGGTCTGGAGGAGACCTGACATGAGCGTTGCAAAGATCGCATCGGCCTTCCAGTTCTGTCCGGGCGGCCGGCTGTTGGGGATGCGGCCATCCGGCGATCCCGCGCCGAGCCTGCAGAGTCGTTGCTTCAACGCGCTGTTGCGGCAGCTTCCGTTCAAGAAGCACCTTGCCTCGGCCGAGGCCGTGCAGGCGCATGTGCAGAAACTCGCATTGCAGCCGGCCTCCTACGAGCCGACGGGTTTGGGGCGCGGCGTCGAGGTGACGTTGACCAAGATGGGCGGATGGCCGGTCTATTACACGGCGCCATCTTCGGGCCATGAGGGCTGCAACCACGTCATGTTCCTGCACGGCGGTGGCTTCATCAACGAGATCGTGCCGGCGCATTGGCGCTTCGTCGGCCAGATGACGCGCAAGGCGCGCGTCGTCTGCGTGGTGCCGATCTATCCGCTTGCGCCGCGTGCCACCGCCAAGGATCTCGTACCGACGACGGCCGAGCTGTTGCGGATGCTGCTGGAGGATGTCGGGCCCGCAAAGGTCACGGTGGTCGGCAATTCCGCCGGCGCGGGCCTGGCGCTCGCCGCATGCCAGTGGCTGCGCGATCGCGGGCATCGGCAGCCGGGCCGGCTGATGCTGATCTCGCCCGCGGCCGATGCCTCGGTCAGCCGCCCGGAGCAGGTCGAGATCGCAGGCCGCGATCCGATCCAGGACATTCCGGGGATACTTGAGGCAGGGCGGCTCTATGCCGGCGAGCTCGATGTCGGCCATCCCTTCGTCAGTCCGCTCAACGGTGCCTTCCGTTCGCTCGCGCCGATGACGATCTTCTCGGGTACGCGCGATCTGCTCTATCCCGACAGCGTCGATCTCGCGGAGCGCGCGAGGGCGGCGGGCGTGCCGGTCGAGCTGCATCTGCTCCGTGACCAGCCGCACAATTTCGCGCTGATGCCGACGCCGGAAGGGCGACAGGCGCGTGCGATCATTCTGCGTGCAGTGGCTTAAAGGGAAGGCGTGATCGTCGTCACAGGGGCGCGCCGCCGCAATGGGGTCTGGCGCTAGCGGTGCCCGCGCGGAGAGACCAGGCTACCTCCGGGGCGTTTCCTCATCCGTACTCTTGCGGGGCCTTAGGCGTGGCCCTTGATCTCGTAGTGACCCGGCACGCATTTGTAGCGCTCGAGGCGCCAATTGGCGTGATAGATCGGATGCTCGCCCATCCATTTGGCAAGCGGGGCCTGTGCGCCGATCGCGCACTGCATCATCGACATCTCGGGCGTCATGTTGCTGTCGGTCACGATTTCCTCGATGCAACTGCCTGAGCTGGCTGCGCTCAGCCGGCAGAGCACGGCAACCACGGTCACGAACATTCCTGTCACCTCATCGGTAGTTTCAGACCACGAAGAGGATGCAAGCGGAGTGCCAGAGCCTGTGACACAAACAACACGCTGACCTGGCCGACTCGACCCAGCGTCCAACCTCATTTGATGATTCGGATTGTAAAAAAATTGCCCCTAAACCGAAGCCGGGCAAATACGGGGAATCCCCAAGGAAAAGGGCGAGGAAGGATCGCAGGAATGAGCGATTGTGGGGGCAGCGCCGCGCGAAGCGCCCCTTCACAAGGCCTGCGCAGCCGATAGGCTCGAAAGCGGACGGATACTCGTCAGGAGAGCGGGACCGCCACAGGACCAAAGGAAACGCGAGGGCAGACCATGAAGGCACGACCGACCGGCGTGATCCCGCCGATGACGACGCCGTTCCGGAAGGACGGCGAGATCGACCTTGGGCTCGTGGCGCCCCAGGTCGACTGGATGATCGGCGCCGGCGCGCATGGCGTCGCGGCCGGCGGCTCGACCGGCGAGGGCCACACGCTCGATCACGAGGAATATCGCGACCTGATGGCCGCGACGGTCGAGGCGGTGAAGGGACGCATTCCCGTGATCGCCGGGATCATCGTGGACTCCACGCGCGATGCGATCCGTCGCGGCAAGCTCGTGCGCGACATGAATGTCGCAGCGCTCCAGGTCACGCCGGTGCATTATCTGTTCAAGCCCGATGACGAGGCGATGGTCGCGCACTTCCGCGCCATGGCGGACGAGACCGGCATGCCCATCATCATCTACAACGTGGTGCCGTGGTCCTATCTGTCACCGGCGCTGCTGGTGCGGATCATGACCGAGGTGCCGCTGGTGGTCGGCGTCAAGCAGAGCGCGGGCGATCTCAAGCTGTTCGCGGATCTCATGATGATGGCGCCGGACAAGCTGATCTACAGCGCGGTCGATGCCCTCATGTATCCGTCCTACACGCTCGGCGCCCATGGCTCGATCGCCGCGATCCTGACCGCGGCGCCGCATGCCTCCGTCGCGCTGTGGGATGCGGTGAAGGCGGGCGACCATCCGCGCGCGCTCGACCTACACAAGAAGCTGTTGACGCTGTGGAACGCCGTGATTGCCGACAATCTGCCGGCCTGCACGCGTTACGCCCAGACGCTCCAGGGCTTGCCCAGGACCTATCCGCGCGCACCGATGCCGGAGGCCTCGCCGGCGCAGCAGGCCGCCACCCGCAAGGCGCTGGAGGCACTCGGCGCGTTGAACGGGGTGCGCGTCGAAGCGGCCGAATAGTCCGCGGGCCGAAATAACTGATGTGAAGATGGCAGCGCCGATCCGCTTTTACCTGCGGATGCGGCGCTGCTACATTTTGCGCGCGCCGCGATGCGCGGCGCCAGCTGTGAAGAAACATACCGACAAGGGGAGGGACCGAAGTCCGATGAAGGATTTTGCAGGAAAGATCGCCGTCATCACCGGCGGCGGCACGGGGATGGGACGCGAGCTCGCACGGCAGCTCGTCGCCGAGGGCTGCAATGTCGCGATGTGCGACGTCTCGGAGGCCGCGATGGCCGAGACCAAGCGGCTCTGCGAGGTCGAGAAGCTGCCGCAGGGCCTGCGGGTCACGACCCATGTCGCCGACGTCTCGATCGAGGATCATCTCAAGCGGTTTCGCGATGAGCTCGCCGAGCTGCAGAAGACCGATCGGATCCATCTCCTGTTCAACAATGCCGGCATCGGTGGCGGCGGCAGCCTGTTCACCAACACGCGCGAGCAGTGGGAGCGTACGTTCAACATCTGCTGGGGCGGCGTCTATCTCGGCGTGCGCACCTTCCTGCCGATGCTGGTGGCGGCGGACGAGGCCCACATCGTCAACACCGCGAGCGTCAACGGCTTCTGGGCCTCGATCGGCATGGGGCAGGCGCACACCGCCTACAGTTCGGCCAAGTTCGCGGTGAAAGGATTTACCGAAGCGCTGATCAACGACCTTCGCCTGCACGCGCCGCATGTCAAATGCTCGGTGGTGATGCCCGGCCATATCGGCACCTCGATCGTCTCCAATTCGCGCAAGGTGCAGAGCGCCGACGGGTCGGAGCGGCTCAATGCCGACGAGGTCGCGCTGACCCGCAAGCGCATGGTCGCGGCTGGCGTGCCGGATGCTGACAAGATGTCGGACGAGGACATCCAGGCTGCGTTCGCCGAACGCGCCCGCAGCTTCCTCGAGGACGCGCCGACGACTGCTGCGCAGGCCGCGAAGATCATCCTCAACGGGGTCAAGGCGGACCGGTGGCGCATTCTTGTGGGCGAAGACGCAAAGCGCCTTGACGAACGCGTGCGCGCAACGCCGGAGCAGGCCTACGACCGCGCCTTCTATGAAAGCTTTACGCAGGAAGTTGGCTGGCGGCTCGGTTGATTCGGTTTGGCTGAGACTGTCAACGAACGTCCGCGTATGTAGGTATGACGACCATCATGGCAAGAGGTGCGGACGTATTATTACACAGGTAATTTACATGTTACGCAGGTAACTTTACGTGCCACCTCTTGCCACTTTCCGACGCCTTATGACGATTTGGAATGTCACGCATGCGACATGCTCCGTCGTTCAAGCAATGTTCAAGCGATGGTGATGTGAAACGGGTCTCATTCGGCGCACGGCAGCTTGGTTGGTGAACCAAAATAGTTTAGTCGATCAGGGGTAACGCCATCATAAAGCGTAGCTCCGATGATACCCGCATGCCTCTCCGACGACTGGATCCTCTGCCCGGAGAGAGAGGATATTTCCGCTGAATTCACGCGGCTCCTCACCGCGGCGCAGGAGGGTGGCGCCACCATCGCAGAATGCCTGATGATCGCGCGGCAGCTCAAGCAGGGCGGTGAGCAGTCCTGGCACCGCGAATGGAAGCGGCTGGCGCAAGCCAACCGGCAGCGTGCCGAGGCGGCGTTCGCGGAAGGCCACATGGCGACCGCGCAGCGCAACTGGCTGCGGGCGATGAACTACTACGGCGCGGCCGCGATGCCGCTGGACCAGGCCGACGAGCGCCGCTGGGTCGCGGTGCTCGCCATGCAGGAATGCGCGCGCCGCTTCCTCACCGCGCGCGGTCCGGCTGGCGAGGTCGTCACGATTCCCTGGGCCGATGACGGACACGTTTTGCAAGGCTATTTCCTGCCTGCGTCCCCGGCCGGCAAGCGGGCTCCGACCGTGATCTGCATCGGCGAGCCCGGACACCGCAAGGAAGAATTCCTGTTCAAGCTCGCGCCGCATGCGCGCGAACGCGGACTGTCGATGCTCGCGCTGGACCTGCTCGGCGACCAGCGTGACGACTATACCGACACGCTCCTGCAGCGCCGCGACCTCGAGAGCTCGATTGCCAGCGTCATGGATTATCTGGAGACACGCGGCGACGTCGATTTCGATCGCGTCGCCATCGTGGCCGACGGGTGGGGCTCTTCCTTCGTCGCGCGCGCGGTGTTGCAGGAGCCAAGGCTCGCCGCGGCCGTCTGCGACGGCGGTCTGTGGGACCTGCACGAACGATCCTTCTTCGCCAGCCGCTTTGCGATGAGCGACCTCAGCATCGTCCCGGTGCCGTCGGCGCCGTTGATGGCCTCGAGCGTCGACTGTCCGGTGCTGATCACGCTCGGCGAGGACGGCTGGCTCAAGGCCGACCGGGCGCGCCAGATCGTGCAGAAGTCGCGACTCGGCAGCTCCGACATCGTGCTGAAGGTGTTCACCGCGCAGGAGACCGGCGCGGCGCAGGCCCATGCGGACAATCCCAGCCTTGCCAACGAATACATCTTCGACTGGCTGGAATCGCAACTGGGCGCCACGGGGCGGCGGATCTGAACGCCGCCTGCTGTCTTAAAGCGCGATGAGATTGGGATGAATCGTCATCGCGATTTAGGTTGTTGCTTGGGCATGATCTTTTCGGAAAACCGCTTCGCACTTTTCCGGATCATGTTTTAGTAGTCGAGGGATATCCTGACGCAGGCCTTTTCGAGCCGGGTCTTCAGCGTCGCCAGCTTGCCGGTGAATTCGGTCAGTTCGTTCTCGTCGAATTCCTGGAAGACGAATTCGCGGATCGTTTTGTACTGCTCGTTGAGGCTTGCGATGTGCTTCTGCGTCTTCTCGACCAGCGACAGCCGCACCACGCGGGCGTCGGTCGGCGAGGGCCGCCGCCGCAGCAGGCCCTTCTTCTCCAGCAGCTTGGACTGGGTGGTGACGAAGGACGGATCGACGTGGAGCAGCTTGGAGACCACGTTGACGGGCACGCCGTCGTCCTTGTCGAGGTCGGAGATCGCCATCAGGATCAGCCATTGCGGACCGCTGATGCCCAGCGTTCTCGCCCAGAACTGACGCAACTCCTCCAGATACATGTTGATCGACGAAATTTCCCAGGTGAAACGCCTGATGATATCGAGATTGCCGATGGAGCGGAGGCGCGCCCCTTCCTTCCTGGTCGCTGACACAGCGTCACTCCCGTGATCTGATTCTTTTCCGGCCGGTGTCTTGCACGGCCATAGTCCACGCAAGTCTGCCCTGACGCAAGTGCAGAGCAGGGTAATTTTGTCACTAAAACTACAAAGATGATCAGCTCAGCATATTCCCTCACTCGCGGTGTTGCGCGCGGGGCACAGGTTTAGTGAAACAACAAAGCTGACTAAATAAACTATTTTGATTAGCGGAACGGCGCAGGCATATTGGCCCGTGACGGTGGGGGGTACTCAATCGTCCCGTTGCAGGTGGTTCGCTCACGTCCCTCGCGTCGATGCGGGTGTGTCCAAAAGCGCGAAGCGGCCGAGCGGATTTGAAAAGACGGGGATCTGGGGGGCCTCACGGTCCGGTCTCCGTAAAATGAGCAACTTGGAGGTTTTATATGAAAGTGGTGAAGAGCCTTTTGCTCGGCACTGCGGCGGGTCTGATCGCCGTCGGCGGAGCACAAGCGGCCGATCTTCCGGTCAAGGCCAAGGCGGTCGAGTACGTCAAGATCTGCTCGCTCTACGGCGCGGGCTTCTACTACATCCCGGGCACCGACACCTGCATCAAGCTCGGCGGCTATCTGCGTGCTGAAGTCGCGCTCAATGCCGGCGGCAACTACAGCGCCGCCTACAACGGTGTTTCCGGCGCGAACAACCGCCTGTCGAACTACTATTTGGCGCGCGCTCGCGAGGACCTCAACATCGATACCCGTACCGCGACTGAGTACGGGGTGGTTCGCACTTACTTTGACGCGGTGTTCACCTGGACGACCGATAACTATACGGGAAGCGGCTCGGCAACAGGCGCGACCGTTTACTCGCAACTCGGAAGCACGGGCGTGTCTGCGCCGAACAACGCAAGCTCGGGCACGATCTCGGGTGGTACGCTCGGCGTCTACTATGCGTTCATCCAGTTCGCCGGCTTCACCATGGGTAAGTCCGTGTCGCAGTTCGACGCGCCCTGGACCAACTATCCCGGCAACAACTTCGACCAGCTCGTCGGTGGCAGCGGCTCCGTGAACGGCGTCGCCCAGTTCACCTACACGGCCGATTTCGGCCAGGGCGTGACCGCGACCGTTTCGGCGCAGGACCAGACCCAGTTCTTCACGACCAACATCTGGAACACCGCCGGCATGTCCACCAGCGGCGTCCTCGGCGGTGCTTACGGCTCGAACGATATCGGCGGCACTAGGTCGCCCGACATCGTCGGCATGGTTCGTGTCGACCAGGCCTGGGGCCTGTTCCAGGCGTCGGTGGCTGCGCACGACAACCACGTCGCCTACTACGGCGCGTCCGAAGTCACCGGTCATCCGGAAGACAAGTGGGGCTGGGCCGTTCAGCTAGCTCTGCAGATCAAGAACATCCCGACCGGTGCTGGCGACGTGATCAACATCTCGGGCGTCTATACCGACGGCGCGAGCCGCTACAACTTCCAGTCGCTGGCGGCGACCAGCTACTCGATGTTCGGCGGTTCGGGCAGCGCGTATCAGAGCATCGGCTTTGCCGGCGTGTCTGACGCGGTGTTCGGTCCCAACGGCCAGCTCGAGCTGACCAAGACCTACGGTTTCCGTGGTGCCTACACCCACAACTGGAACCCGTACTGGAATACGGCGCTCTACGGCGCGTGGGCTGCGGTCAACTACAGCGGCACGGCGAAGGGCCTGATCTGCGGCAGCGCTGCGTTCGCCTCGCTGACCGGCACCTGCAACCCGGACTTCAACATCGGCCAGATCGGCGTCATCACCCGCTGGACGCCGGTCAAGAACCTGACCTTCTCGGCTGACTTCGTCTACAGCCACCTCGACCAGAAGTACTCGGGCGTGATCACCACCCCGGCGCTGGCGTCGGTTGCCAAGCCTGCGGCAACCTACGAGCTGAAGGACCAGGACACCTACAGCCTGCTGCTGCGCGCCCAGCGCAACTGGTAAGCTGAAGACCGTTCCGATCTGATAGAGCCCCGGCGGGAAACCGCCGGGGCTTTTCTTTTGGCGCGGCCTTCGGAAAATCCGGCAACACGTTGCAAACGACGAAGACGAGCTATGCGAATCGATCGCCCTCAAACTTATTTACTTACCTGAGTTGATCAGCTATCTTGTTTTCAGCCGATTACGAAAGTCACGGCTCTTAGCTTCATGCTAAGCCTCCAGAAACCTCCGGTGATGCCCCGCCGGAGGTTTTTCGTTTTGGGATTTTCCTTCAGCCGCGCATCACACGGGCGCGCGAGTTCGGCCGGTAGGCGAGGCGGCTGTGGCCGACGCAGTAGGACTGGCCGTCGGGCGCGGTATTGCCGCAGAAGCAGAAGTCGTCTGCGCCCGGCGTCGAGATCGGCCAGCGGCAGCGATTCTCGGCGAGCTCCAGCAGCGAGCAGCGGTTGGCATCGTCGATCGGACCCGCGACCGCAGATGTGTCGGTGTCGCCGTAGATCGTGGCGAGCATCTCATATTGCAGCCGAGGTACGGCTCTCGTCCCGCGCCGCGGCGCGAGGCTCCGCTCGAGCTTGCGCTCGTCGGTCGTCCTGCCGCGCGTGAGATTGAGCCGGGACAGCTTGCCGATCACCGCGTTGCGGCTGACGCCGATGTCGGCAGCGATCTCGCTGCAGGTGAGGCCGGCCTCGAAGTGCTGCTTCAGAAGCTCAATTCGTTCGTTGGTCCAAGTCGGTGAAGAAGCAGTCGGTGAAGAAGTTGGTGAGAGAACAGGCATTGTAACGGTCCCAGGTTGCAGATGTCGGCCATCCGCCTCTCGAGATCCGTCCGCCTCACGTCCGGCGCGCCCTCACGTTCTGCCGTTGTCGCGAATCGACAAAAGGCCGTCCTTGATGGCGAGACGGATGCCTTCCTCGATCAGAGTGCGTGCGACGCCGGGAACGCTGGTGCCGTGGGTGCCCTGTCTCACCAGTTTTTCCAGATAGGTGATGGTCGAGAGCGCCAAGGTTACGGGAATGCGGTCAGTCTCGGCTTTTTCGGTGGCCATGGCCCGAACGCTAGCCTCTTACTCGGGTACATAAAAGTAACGATTAAGACTCTATTTAGGTTCAGGGGTGGGAGTCAAATCCGGGCGAGACCGGTGTTTCAGCTCATTGGAATCACTAGGAAAATCAGGCGCAGCGCCGCGCGCCGCGCGGGATGCCGAGCGGCGGCGGCGTGGAGACGGGTCCGGGCAGGCGGGTGGAGCTAGCCGTGCACGATCGCCTTTTCGATCATGCAATGGATGCCTTTGCAGCCGTTGACGGTCTGCGTCACCCGCAGGTCGGCGGCCAGGCTGCACAGCGTGTAGGCGTCCTCGCGCGACAGGTTTCGCGTCTCGCCGAGCAGCACGATCATGTCGCGCAGCGCGCGCACCGCGCACTGGTCGAGGTCGGGATCCATGGCCATGGTCATGTAATGCGTCGCCGTCTCGGCGCGCGGATAGTCGAACCTGAGGTCCCTGCGCAGCGTCAGGCGGAAGCGGCCCTGGAGCGCGGTCTCGATCGCGGTGACGCAGACCTCGCCGTCGCCCTGCACGCCATGGCCGTCGCCGCAGGAGAACATCGCGCCTGGGACGAACACCGGCAAATAGAGCGTCGCACCGGCCCCGAGCTCCTTGTTGTCGAGATTGCCGCCCATTGCGCGCGGCACGAGCGAGGAGATGCGGCCCCAGGCCGGCGGCGGCGAGACGCCCATCACGCCGAAGAATGGCTTGAGCGGCAGATCGAGGCCCCAGGGCATGCGGCCGACCATCCGCGACCGGTCGAGCGGGATGTTCAGGATGCGCGTTTCGTGGAAATCGTCGGGCAGGGTGCCGGACAGCGGCTTGATCATGTTCCAGCCCCAATCCTGCCGGAGCTGGACGTCGAGGATCTCGACCGCCAGCACGTCGCCGGGCTCGGCGCCCTCGACCGCGATCGGGCCGGTGAGGATGTGGCCGGGCAGCATGCGCTCGTTCTTGGCGTGAACCTCGAACATCTCCGGCGGAATGTGAAACTTGGTGCGGTCGGGCAGCATGTCGGGCCCGCCGCTGATGGTGTCGACCGTCACCTCATCGCCGCTTTTGACGGTGAGGACGGGTTTGAGCGCGGCTTCGAAGAAGCCCCAATGGCAGGTCTCGGGGCTTGAATGCAGGTGGTGATGGGTCATTAGCCGCGTCCAATCGGTTTCATCAGAACTCGTCATGAGAACCTGTTATGCCCGGGCTTGACCGGGCGATCGATCCTCTTTCAAGAAGATTTCTGAAGATGGACGGGCCGGTCAAGCCCGGCACGATCATTCAAGCGAGGCTCCCCTGTATTTCGTTCTTTCCAAGACCCTCGGCACCGCTCTGCTGCCGATCAATCTCCTGATCGAGCTCGGAATCCTGTCGCTGCTGCTGATGGCGACGCGGTTTGCCGCGGTCGGCCGCAAGCTTGCCGTGACCACGCTGGTGCTGCTGGCGCTGGTCGCGTTCTCGCCGATCGGCAATCTTCTGCTGTATCCGCTGGAGTCGCGATTCCCGGCGTGGGACCCGTCGCGGGGCGCCCCCGACGGCATCATCGTGCTCGGCGGCTCGATTGACACCGATCTGTCGGCGGCGCATCGCACGCCCGTGGTTGCGCACGCGGCCGATCGCATGCTGGCGCCGGCCGACCTCGCGCGGCGCTATCCGAACGCGCGTATCGTCTTCACCGGCGGCTCGGCGAACCTGGTCGCGACGGAGGCGAGGGAGGCCGACTACACCGCGCCGATCCTGGAAAGCCTGGGCATACCGAAGGAGCGCCTGATCCTCGAGCGCGACTCCCGCAACACCTGGGAGAACGCGATCTTCACAAAGCAGCTGGTGACGCCGAAGCCGGGCGAACGCTGGCTTCTGGTCACGTCGGCCTTCCACATGCCGCGCGCGATGGGGATTTTCCGCAAGGCCGGGTTCGATGTCGAAGCCTATCCGGTGGATTGGCGGATGGGTGGGCGCGACGGGCTCTTCGCCTTCACCCGCAATGGGGCAGATGGTCTCGGCAAGACCGACGTCGCCGTGCGCGAATGGATCGGCCTTTTGGCGTATCGCATCATGGGGCGGACCGGCGAGTTGCTTCCGGGACCGGGTAAGGACTAAAACGAGAGCCGCAGAACAAGAACAGAGTACCGGCGCGCGATCGTCGGTCGGGAGGACGCCATGCAGCAGCAGAGCGCAGACAGGATCGATCTTGCCGGCCTCGTCGCCGACCTCAACAGCCTGCTGCGGCTGAAGACGACGGTGATCGGCATGAAGCTGTTCGCGCGCACCGCCGACATGGAGGCGATCCCGAAAATCCGGCGGCCGAACGCGGTCCACACCACCGACCAGATCGTCAGCATGGCTGCACGTCTGGGTTGGACGGTCGGTATCACTGCCGACGATCTTGTCGGTGCGCAGTGTCGCGCCGTGATCGGGCTTGCGCCGCAGGACGAAAAATGGCTCGCCGGCGAAAACTATGTCGGGGTCTGGCACGGCACCGCCGAGGACGCGCGCAAGCGCCAGGAGGCGCTGGACGTGGTTCCGTTTGGGCAGTATCAGGCGCTTGCGGTCAGTCCGCTCGCGAGCGGGCGGCTCGATCCGCCCGACATCTGCCTGGTCTATGCGACGCCGGGGCAGATGATCATCCTGATCAACGGGCTGCAATATACCGGCTACAAGAAGTTCGAATGGGGGGTGGTCGGTGAGACCGCCTGCGCGGATTCCTGGGGGCGGGCGCTGAAAACCGGTGAGCCCAGCCTGTCCTTGCCATGCTATGCCGAACGGCGCTATGGCGGCGTGCCGGACGAGGAGATGCTGATGGCCTTGAAGCCCTCGCATCTCGCCAAGGCGATCGAGGGTATGAAGGCGCTGGCCAAGAACGGCCTGCGCTATCCGATTCCGCCTTATGGGATTCAAAGCGACGTCCGCGCCGGCATGGGCGTGAGTTACGCGAAGAAGTAAAGGTCGACCATGAGCTCAGCGAAATTCGACATCGTCGTCTACGGTGCGACCGGTTTCACCGGCCAGCTCGTCGCCGAATATCTGACTCAGCATTACAAGGGCGACCACGCGCTCAAATGGGCGATGGCAGGCCGTAGCCTCGGCAAGCTCAAGTCGGTACGCGACGCGATCGGCGCGCCCGGGAATACGCCGCTGATTGTCGCGGATGCGTCGGACGCGGCCTCGCTGAAGGCGATGGCGGAGCAGACGATGTCGGTGATTACCACCGTCGGCCCGTATCAGCTCTATGGCGAGGAACTGCTCGCGGCCTGCGTCGCCACCGGCACCGATTATTTCGATCTCTGCGGCGAACCGATCTGGATGCGACAGATGATCGACAAGTACGAGGCGGCCGCCAAAGAGAGCGGCGCGCGTATCGTGTTCTCATGCGGTTTCGATTCCGTGCCGTTCGAGCTCGGTGCGTTTGTCGTGCAGGAAGAGGCCAAACGCGTGTTCGGCGCTCCGGCCTCGCGTGTGAAAGGCCGCGTGCGCGACATGCGCGGCACGCTGTCGGGCGGCACCGCGGCGAGCGCGAAGGCGACCTTCGATGCGGTCGCCAAGGACATCAGCCTGATCGCGATCCTGAACGATCCGTTCGCGTTGACGCCGGGCTTCACCGGCCCGAAGCAGCCGAAGGGCAACAGGTCGCTGCTCGAGGAGGATCTGCAATCCTGGGCCGCGCCGTTCATGATGGCACTGATCAACACGCGCAACGTCCATCGCTCCAACATGCTGATGGGCTTTCCCTACGGCCAGGACTTCGTCTACGACGAGATGGTTCTGACGGGTCCCGGCGAGAAGGGCGAAGCCAACGCGCAGCGCGTGGTGGCAGCCAACGCCGAGAAGACCGGTCCGAACGCGCCGAAGCCGGGCGAGGGGCCGTCGAAGGAAGAGCGGGAGAACGGCCGCTTCGACCTGCTCTATGTCGCGATCGCGCCCGACGGCCGCATGGTTCGCGCCGGCGTCACCGGCGACCGCGATCCCGGCTACGGCTCGACCTCGAAGATGATCTCCGAATGCGCGATGTGCCTGTTGCGCGATGTGACAGACGTCCCGGCCGGATTCTGGACGCCGGGCGCGGCGATGCAGCACAAGCTGATCAAGCGCCTGCGGGACAATGCTGGGCTGACGTTCGGAGTGGAAGCGTAAGGTCCACGGCTCCCAAGGAAGCGTGATCCGTGTCCGCGAAGTTCGACATCGTCGTCTACGGCGCAACGGGATACACCGGCCAGCTCGTCGCCGAATATCTCGCTGCAAGCTACGCCGGTGACGGCGCGCCGACATGGGCGATGGCCGGGCGCAGCAGGGACAAGCTCGCCTCCGTTCGCGATGCGATCAGCGCACCCGCTGACACGCCGCTGATCGTGGCGGACGCAGCCGATCCTGCGTCGTTGCGCGCGATGGTCGATCAGGCGAAGCTGGTGGTCACAACGGTCGGTCCCTACCAGCTTTATGGTTCCGATCTGCTCGCCGCCTGCGTCGCGTCGGGCACCGACTACATGGATCTCTGCGGCGAGCCGATCTGGCTGAAGCAGATGATCGACAGGCATGACGCGGCGGCGAAGGCGAGCGGCGCGCGCATCATGTTCTCCTGCGGCTTCGATTCCATCCCGTTCGAGCTCGGTGCGTTCTTCGTGCAGGAGGAAGCCCGTCGCGTGTTCGGAGCGCCGGCGCCGCGCGTCAAGGGGCGCGTCCGCGACCTCAGTTGGAAGTTCTCCGGCGGCACCTCGGCGAGCGCGAGGGTCACCTTCGAAGCAGTCGCGCAGGATCTCAGCCTGGTGTCGATCCTCAAGGACCCCTTCGCGTTCACGCCCGGCTTCGAGGGGCCGAAACAGCCGCGCGGCAACAAGCCCGTTTTCGAGGAAGACCTGCAATCCTGGTCCGCCCCGTTTGCTATGGCGACGCTGAACACGCGCAACGTCCATCGCTCCAACATGCTGATGGGATTCCCGTATGGCCGGGATTTCGTCTACGACGAGATGGTGCTGACGGGGACGGGGGACGAAGGGCAGGCCAACGCGAAGCTCGTCATGGCCGCCAATAGCGAAAAGACCGGCCCCAAAGCGCTCAAGCCCGGCGAGGGGCCGTCGAAGGAAGAGCGCGACAGCGGTCATTACGACGTGCTCTATGTCGCGATCGCGCCCGACGGCCGTCAGGTTCGCGCGGCGGTGAAGGGCGATCTCGATCCCGGCTATGCCTCAACGGCGAAGATGGTTTCCGAATGCGCGGTTTGCCTGCTGCGCGACACGCCTGATGTCCCGGCCGGTCTGTGGACCCCGGGGGCAGCGATGCAGCACAAGCTGATCAAGCGGCTGCGGGAGAATGCAGGGCTGAGGTTCGAGGTGGAGGGGTAGGCGCTTTTGCGTGCCTAAATGACGGTGTCGTCGCCCGGCTTCACCGGGCGACCCAGTATTCCAGAGACAGTGTTGTTGAATCGAGAGGCCGCGGCGTATTGGATCGCCCGCCTTCGCGGGCGATGACAGTGAGATTGCCGCTACGCCGCCCGCGCATCATACGCGTACATGAATTCCATGCTCTTCGAGCCCAGCGGCAACAGCCATTTCATCATCTGATTGCGGACCCATGCGCCGGTGGCGCTGAACTCGCGCTTGCTGTTGCCGTTGCGGCGGGCCATCGCGACGATCTTTTCCGTGCGCGGCCGCCGTTCGGCCTCGAAGGCCTGGAAGGTGGCGCCGAGCTCCTGGCCCTCCTGCATCAGCCGCGCGAGCCGCATCGCATCCTCGAGCGCGAGCGAAGCGCCCTGGCCCGCGTGGGGGCTGGTCGCATGCGCGGCATCGCCGATCAGCAGCGAGCGCTTGCGCGACCATGTCGGCAAGGTCGCGACGTCGAGCGTGTCGGTGACCACGATGTTCTCGGCCGCGTCGATGATGTCGGGGATCGGATCGTGCCAGCCGTGATGGAAGCCGCGCAGATGCTGTTTCAGCGTCGCGTGGTCGAGCGCGCGGAACATCGCCGCGTCCATGCCGTGCGCGGGCTGCGTGCTCCACCACATCACGCCGTCGTTCGGATCCGGGCTGCAATAGCCATAGCCGAAGAACCCGCTCTTGCCGAAGGTGGTCTCGACGTGCCGGCCGATCGGCCTGCCATCGAGGACGGCGTGCGGCACGAAGCCGCCGAACCCGATCAGTCCGGTGTCGAACGGTTGCGGACCGTCCGGCACGACCTGGCGACGCACGATCGAGTGCACGCCGTCGGCGCCGATCAGGAAGTCGCCTTCGGCCGTGGTGCCATCGGAGAAGTAGGCGATGATCGGCTGGTCGCCGCGGTCCTCGATCTTGATCAGGCGCTTCTCGAAATAGAGCGAGACGCAGGCGCACCAGGCCTTGTCGATCAGGATTTCGTTCAGCGTGGCGCGGCAGACATTGACGGCCGGCTGGCCGAAGCGCCGCGCCATGTCGCGGTTGATCGAACCGAGCCGTTCGCCGCTCTGCGAATAGAAATCGAAGGATTCCGCGATCGAGCCGCGGCTGATCAACTCGTTCGCGAGCCCGATCTCGTCCAGCACATGCATGCCGTTCGGTGCGATCTGGAGGCCGCCGCCGATGCCCTTCGAATAGGGCCAGGCTTCGTAGATTGCGGATTCGATGCCAGCGCGGCGCAGCAGGATCGCGGTGACGGGCCCGGCGATACCGGCGCCGATGATCAGGGCCTTGCGGGGACGGTTGGACATGGCTTGCTCCCGACGTTTCCGTGGTGCTAGGAGAAATTACGGCTGCTAAATCTCTTAGTAGCTAAGATATATATCGACTAAGATATGAGGTCAGCCTTGTCAAGGACGAAGGCGCGCGCGGCGCTGTTGCAGGAGCTCGAGGAAGCGATGCGGCGGTCGTCCGCGCAGGGTGTGCTCTATGGCCAAACGGTTGCGAACGTTGCCGGAATTGCCAATTCCGACCTCGAATGCATGGACATCCTCTATCTCGAGGGCCGCGTTACCGCGGGCCGGCTTGCCGAGGTCACGGGGCTGACGACGGGCGCCATCACCGGCGTGGTCGACCGGCTCGAGAAGGCCGGACTGGTGCGCCGCGAACGGGACGAGCAAGACCGCCGCAAGGTCTTCATTTCCGTCGTGCCTGAGACGGCGATGAAGATCGGCCAGCTCTACGTGCCGATGCAGCAGGCGATGGAGAAGGTGTTCGGCGCCTATTCCGACGAAGAGCTGCGCCTGCTGCTGCGCTTCGCGACCGAGGGCTACAAGGGCGTGCTCGCGGCAACCGAGGCGCTGAAGGGACTGCTCGATACGCCGCCGGAAAAGCGGCCCGATCTCAAACTGAAGAAGCTTCGTCGCGAGACTTGATCTTGTAAGCCTGCGCAGCCGCGATCATGCCCCACATCGCGCCCAGCATCATCCAGAAGTGCCGCCAGTGGTCGGTGTCGATCACGAAGCTCTCGCCGACGGTGCCGACGAAGGCGGAGAAGATCGCGAGATAAGCGCGCTGCCAGGGCACACGGACGAAGATGTGCCTGATACCCATGATCACGGTGGTGAAGACTAGCGCGGGATAGCACACGCCGGAGAGCCAGCCGCCGGACATGAAGGCGTTGAGGTAGGAGTTGTGGGTGTCCTCGGGGAAGTAGCGGTGGAATTGCAGGGGGCCGATGCCGAACGGCAGGTCGAGCGCCATCTCCGCGCCGAGGATGTGCCGGCCGAACCGGCCGAAGCGGCCTTCGTCATAGCTCTGGTCGAAGCTTGCGCGCTGCTTGAACATCTCGGCGGTGGAATCGAATGACAGCAGCACCGCGATCAGCGCGAGGCCCAGCACCGCGGCAACGATCGCCATGACGACGATGCGCGAGCGCTGCGCGTTGGTGCGGCTGGTCAGCACCATCAGCGCCAGCATGAAGGCGGAGGTCAGCACCAGTCCGCCCCAGGCGGCCCGGGAGAACGCGAGCAGGATCGCCAGCGACATGATGCCGAAAGCGATGACGTTGCGGAACGCCTTGGCAAACTTATCGGAGACCACGCTCTGGAGCGCGAACAGCGCCGGCAGGATCAGGAAGGCGCCGAGCACGTTCGGGTCCTTGAACGTGCCGCGTGCGCGCCCGTAGAGGGTGAGGAGATCGTCTCCGCCGGGAACCAGATGGAAGTAGCCGGCGACCGCCGACAGCGAGGCGACCATCGCGCCGACCACGAGGCCGCGGCGGAGCATGTCGAGCCGGGCCGCGGTGTCCTCCGAAGTGACCATCGCGAAGAACACGACGGTGACCGCCATGTACCAGGACGTCGCGATCCAGCTCGCCACCTCGGATTGCTCGAACAGCGGGACCGCGCTGATCGTGTAGCCGATATTGAGCAGGACCAGCATCAGGATCAGCGGCATCAGCACGAGCCGCAGGCGCAGGCCGGTCGCGAAGAAGGTGACGGCGGCCAGCAGCGTCACGATCTCATAGGGGCTCGGCTCGATGAAGACGATGGCGCCGGAGGCGCCGGCCAGCCACACCAGCGCGCGCTGGATGGCCAGCACGCCGGGCGCAGCGCGAACCGCTGCATTCATCTCCCCGGCTGTTGCCGCATACGCCATCACACGCTCACGCTATACGCCACAAACAAGCTGTCATCGCCCGGCTTGACCGGGCGATCCAGTATTCCGCGGCGCGCGTTGCAGAAGACGGCAGGCGCTGCGGAGTACTGGATGCCCCGGTCAAGCCGGGGCATGACTGAGAAACTCAACTCAATACGCGTTCTCGTTCTTGGTCAGCAGCGAGACCGGCGTCTTCAGGAGAATGACGAGGTCGAACAGCACCGACCAGTTCTCGATGTAGTAGAGGTCGAATTCGACGCGCTTCTGGATCTTCTCTTCATTGTCGATCTCGCCGCGCCAGCCGTTGATCTGGGCCCAGCCGGTGATGCCGGGTTTGACGCGGTGACGAGCGAAATAGCCGTCGACGGCTTCGTCGAAAAGGCGGCTCTGGAGCTTGCCCTGCACCGCATGCGGACGCGGGCCGACCAGGGACAAATTGCCTGAGAACACCACGTTGAAGAGCTGCGGCAGCTCGTCGAGGCTGGTCTTGCGGATGAAGCGGCCGACGCGGGTGACGCGCGGATCGTTCTTGGTCACGACCTTGGAGGCGGTCGGGTCGGCCTGATGGTGGTACATCGAGCGGAATTTGTAGACGTCGATACGCTCGTTGTTGAAGCCGAAGCGCTTCTGACGGAACAGCGCCGGGCCGGGGCTGTCGAGCTTCACCGCCAGCGCCACCAGTCCCATCACCGGCAGGGCTGCGAGCAGCGCGAGGCCGCCGACGATGCGGTCGAACAGCCACTTCATCACCAGGTCCCAGTCGGTGATCGGCGCCTCGAACACGTCGAGCGTCGGCACCTCGCCGAGGTAGGAATAGGAGCGGGGACGGAAACGCAGCTTGTTGGTGTGCGCGGAGAGCCGGATGTCGACAGGCAGCACCCAGAGCTTCTTCAACATCTCCAGGATGCGCGTCTCCGCCGAGATCGGCAGCGCGAACAGCACGAGATCGACCCGGGTGCGGCGGGCGAATTCGACGATGTCGTCGACCTTGCCGAGCTTGCGCGCGCCGGCGCAGGTGTCGAGCGCGCGACTGTCGTTGCGGTCGTCGAACACGCCGAGCACGTGGATGTCGGAATCCTCCTGGGCATTCAGCGCCTCGACCAGTTGCTCGCCGTTGCTGTCGGAGCCAACGACGATGGTGCGGCGGTCGAGCCGGCCCTGGCGTGCCCAGGCGCGCACCAGCGAGCGCAGCACCAGACGTTGGGAGATGAGCGCGGCGAGCCCGAGGAAGTAGAAGGCGGCAAGCCACAGCCGCGACATTTCGCTGCCGAACTTGGCGAAGAAGGATACGCCGATGAACAGCAGGAAGACGAACGACCAGGACGAGATCATCCGCGTCATCTGCCGGAGCTGACCGCGGAACAGCTGCACCTGATAGATGTCGGCGGCCTGGAAGCAGACCACGGCGGCGACCGCGACGGCGATGATCTGCGCGGGATAAACCCAGCTGAAGGAACCGGCGAGCGGCATGACATAGCCGACATAGAGCGCGATGCCGACAAGGCTCAGCAGGGCGAAATCGGCCAGGCGGACGAAGCCGGTGATCACGATCGGCGAATAGGCGCGGGCGACCTTCTGGTTGACGACGTCGAGCGCGGCGGGCGAGAGCCGGCGACGGCGCTCCACAAACGGTTGGTCAGCCGGCTTCGTCGCCGCGCTTGTCGCGGCGTCGAGCATCGAGCGTGCGTTGAGCGGTTCCACGGGCGTCCACGTCCATTCCAAAAAACCCGCGGGTCGCAGCGTTGCGCCCCGGGCGAGCATCCCCTGGCACGTCGATTATCGGACAAATCGGAAGATTCTCTAAAGCGGTCTTAAGGATGGTTAATGATTGGCAAATGCGTCGCGATAACCCGCGAGCACGCCGTCAACCATCGCCTGCTGGGAGAAATGCGCGGAGATGCGCTCGCGCAGGGCGGATGCGCGCTGCGCGGTCGCCTGCGGATCGTCGAGCGCGGCCGCGATCGCTTCGGCCATGGCCTCGGCGTTGCTCGCCGCGAACAGCGCCGGGCTCTCGGGCCCAAAAATCTCGGGGATGCCGCCGACGCGGGCCGCGATCATGGGAATGCCGGCAGCTCCAGCCTCGATCACGACGTACGGCATTGAATCGCCGCGCGAGGGCACGACCAGCAGGCGCCCCTTGGAGAAGCCGTAGCGCGCCTTGACGTGACCGATGAAGCGGATGGCGTTGGAGAGGCCGAGCTTCTCGACCTGCGCCTTCAGCGCCGCCGTCTCCTCGCCGTCGCCGCCGAGCGTGAGCGTGACCTTCTTGCCACCCTCGTGCAGACGCGCCACCGCATCGACGAGCAAATCCGCACCCTTGATGTGCCTGAACTCGCCGACATAAGCGAGATCGGTGGCATCGTCGGCGATGCTAACAGGTTCGAACTCCTCCGGCGTTACGCCATTGAAGACGCAATGCACCACGCCCTTGGGTGTGCCGACGATGCGCTGATAGGTATCGCGCGCAAACGCGCTCTCGAACAGGAACAGGTCCGTCGCGTCCATCAGCGTGCGTTCGAGCCGCGCGTAAAACTCGCCCTTGAAGGTGTTGAGGGGATAGTGCAGCGAGCCGCCATGCGGGGTGTAGATGCGGATGGCGTCGTTGGATCGCCGCCGCATGCGGACGAAGGCGCCGGCCTTGGCTCCGTGGCCGTGCGTGACGTCGGGTTTGAGCGCGGCGATCAGGCGCCGCATCCGCAGCCACACCAGAAAATCGTCTGGCGACGGTTCGCGGCGGATCGCCAGCCGGTGCACGCCGAGCTTCAGCCGCGGCGCGAGTTCGGCCAGCGCCTTGTCCGCGCGCTCGCCGCCGGTGAGGCTGTCGGCGAGAATCCCGACGTGATGACCGCGATCGACCTGACCGTTGGCGAGATCGAGGATGTGGCGGAAGATGCCGCCCACGGGAGCGCGCACGGCGTGCAGGATGCGGAGCGGCCGGTCGGGAGAGGGGGGCATGATCAGAACCAGCGCTCGACGGCGAATGCTCGAACAATTCTCGAAATATCGAGATGGATTAAGAGCCCTCGTGGTTAACAAACGGTGTCGGCGCCGTGCGCGCCGGTCGCGGCAGGGCGCGATTAACCCAGCAGCAACCTTAATGGAGTGTAATCGCCCCGGTTGAGGTAGAGTCGCAGCGTTGCCCTGTGGGAGTGTTCGATGCGTTTAGCGTTCTGGCGTGCCGGCAAGGACAAGGCGGTGGTCGAGCGGGCTATTTCGAAGCCCAAGGCCGAAGCCAAATCGACCGAAGCCGCGCGAAAGATTGAAGCAGAGCCTGCGCCCGTTGCTGCGAAGCAGGCACAAGCCGAATCCGGCGATATCGATCTTCATGCGCTCGGCGCGGTGCTCGCCCGCAAGCGCGGCTGGATCATCGTGCCGACGGTGCTCGCGCTCGTCGCGTCGATCGCCGCCGTCAATCTCGTCACTCCGCGTTACAAGTCGGAATCCCGCATCCTGATCGACGGCCGCGAGAACGTGTTCTTGCGGCCGAGCAGCGACCGCAGCACCGAAGAGCGGCAGTCGCTCGATCCCGAGGCGGTGACCAGCCAGGTGCAGCTCGTGCTGTCGCGCGATCTCGCGCGCGAGATCATCAAAAAGAACAAGCTCGCGGAGCGCCCCGAATTCGATCCGGTGCTACAAGGCATTTCGCCGCTGAAGTCGCTCGCAGCGATGATCGGCATCGGTCGCGATCCGTTTTCGATGACGCCGGAAGAGCGGGTGCTGGATGCCTATTACGAGCGGCTCCAGGCCTACGCCGTCGACAAGTCGCGCGTGATCGTGGTCGAATTCCAGTCCGCCGATCCTGACCTTGCCGCGCGCGTCGCCAATTCGATCGCCGACGGCTATCTCGTGCTCCAGCAGAATGCGCGCCAGGATCAGGCCCGCAGCGCCAGCCAGTGGCTTTCGGGCGAAATCGAAAATCTGCGCAAGAAAGTCTCCGACGCCGAAGCCAAGGTCGAGGACTTCCGTTCCAAATCGTCGCTGTTCGTCGGCACCAACAACACCACGCTCTCGAACCAGCAGATGGGCGAGGTCAATACCCAGCTCAACAACGCGCGCTCGATGAGGGCGGATGCTGAATCCAGGGCGCGGCTGATCAAAGAGATGCTCCAGAGCGGCAAGCCGATCGAAGCGTCCGAGGTGGTGAATTCCGAACTGATGCGGCGGCTGTCCGAGCAGCGGGTGACGTTGCGGGCGCAGCTTGCCGAACAATCGTCCACGCTGCTCGGCAATCACCCGCGGATCAAGGAGCTGAAGGCGCAGCTCGGCGACCTCGACAACCAAATTCGCGACGAAGCGGCCAAGATCTCGCGCTCGCTCGAAAGCGATGCGCGGATCGCCGGTGGCCGGGTCGACGGCCTGACGGCGAGCCTCGACCAGCTCAAGAAGCAGGCGACCTCGACCAACGGTCAGGACGTCCAGCTCCGCGCGCTCGAGCGCGAAGCCAAGGCGCAGCGCGACCTGCTCGAGACGTATCTTGGGAAGTATCGCGAGGCCAGCACCCGCGAAAGCATCGATACCGCGCCGGCGGAAGGCCGCATCATCTCGCGCGCCATCGTCTCGAATACGCCGGCCTATCCGAAGAAGCTGCCGATCGTGCTGATTGCGACGATCGCGACGCTGCTGCTCTCGTCCGGCGTCGTCGTCACCGGCGAGCTGCTGCGCCAGACCGCGCCACGCGCGGTGGCGGTGTTCACGCCGGCGCAGACGCAGGCGCCGGTGCGCCAAGAGCCGGTGGTCCAGCCGGTCGTCCCGTCGGTGGCCGAGCCGATGCTCGATCCGGTTGTGGAAGACCTTACGCCGCTTCAGCCCGAGATGACGGCCGATGCCGACGTCACTGAATTCGCCGAGATCGAGCATCTCGCCGACAACCTGCGCGCTGCGGGACCGGCGGCGAAGAAGGTCACGGTGCTCGGCACCGCGGCCGGCGAAGCCATCACGCTGTCGACGCTGACGCTGGCCCGGCACCTGGCGCGCGAGGCGCGCGTCGTTGTGGTCGATCTCGCCGCATCCTCGCCGACCATCGCCGCGGTGTCCGTCGATGCTTCGGCTCCCGGCCTCGCCGAGCTGATGCAGGGCGAGGCCTCGTTCGCGCAGATCATCACCCGGGACAAGCTCTCGCGGTTGCACCTGGTTATGGCCGGCCGTCCCGGCTTCGACCGCAGCCTGCTGCAATCGCCACGGGTGACGCTCGCGATCGATGCGCTGCTCCGCGCCTACGACCACGTGCTGGTGGACGCCGGCAGCGCCTCGGACCTCCCAGCGGAACTCTTGACGGCGCATGCCCGCGCCGTCGTGGTGCCCGACGCGTCGATGGCGCCGGACGCCCGCACGCTGATGTGCGAGCAGCTGAAGGCGGTCGGTTTCAGCGAGGTGACGATGCTGAGCAGGCCGGTGCAGCCGTCGGACGCTGTGGAAACGCCGCGTGTGGTGGCGGCGTAATTCTCACCCTCTGCCCCTGCGGGAGAGGGTGGCTTCGCGAAAGCGAAGCCGGGTGAGGGGGCTTTCTCCACGAACTCGGAATCGTAGGGTGGGCAAAGGCGCATTTGCGCCGTGCCCACCACCTTTCAACGACTGCGGGAGACGTGGTGGGCACGCTTCGCTTTGCCCACCCTACGAGACCAGAGGCTGTGACGCCTACCCGAACGTCTGCCGCAGCCGCCGCGCCAGATCGAACAACACCTGGTTCTGCTTCACCAGCCGTTTGCCGTGGCTCAGCGAGGACATCGCCATCGCCGCGAGTTTTCCGCGCGCGGTCAGGGGCACGAAGCTGTCGAAAATGTCGTCGTCGTCCTTGCAGAACATGCGCTTGTAATCGTCCGAGCCGATGCCGAGATCGAGCGAGCGGTAGCCGCGTTCGGCGTAGCGGTCGATGATGTAGCGCATCAGGATCAGCCCGGGGCTGTAGCGGGCGTGCTCGGACATCGTGTAGGTGTTGAACATCATCGAGAAGCGCTGGCCGTCGGCGACGCCGGCGAAGATCGCGATCACCTCGTCGTCGCACTCGAGCGCATGGATGTCGATGACGCGGCCTTCGCCGCGCGCAGACAGGCACGCGCTGCGGATGAACGCTTCGACGCCGGGCTCGGCAAAGACGTTGGGCAGTTTCTGTTCGGCCATCCGCGCCGGCTTGACCCTGAAGAACCAGTCGAGCAGGCGGGTGACGTCCGCATCCGTAGTGGCGAGGTGATAACGATAGCCGGCAAGCGCCTGGAGCTTCTTTTCCTTGCTCTTGAGGCGGCGGCGAAAGGAGTTGCTGATCCGCGATGCGGGCGGCCCGCCCGGCTCCATCGCCAGGAGAGGGCAGCCGTTGATCGCACTCTGCCGCGGCAGTTGCGCGAACGGGTTGTGCTGGTCGTGCCAGCGCAGCGGCTGCTGCGTCAGCGCGAGCACGTCGGCATGCTCGCGCAGCGGCGCAAGCAGCGCGTCGAGATCGGCGATGGTGACCTCGGCGGCGAACTCGGCGTTCCACAGGCCCATGTTGAAGGTGGTGTGCTTGCCGCCCATGAAGCAGGCCGTGCGCACGCCGTGGCCTTGCCGCAGCGAGAGCGGCAGCAGCAGGAGCGGCTGGCGCTCGGCGTCGCGGGCAATGACGATGAAGGGACTGGCGCCTTCGTGGCTGCCGACCAGCCGTTGCCATGGGCCGAGCAGGTCGAAGCGCTGGTAGGGCGTGAAGAGGTGGCCGCTCTCCTCGAGCGCGCGCCAGACCGTCTCTGCCTCGGCCAGATCGGTGACGATATCGACATGCGCGATACGGCTCGCTTTCGACCGCGCTGGCGATTCTGCCGTCCGGCTTTGCATCGCCGCAGCCATGGTCATTCACGAAACCTGTCGAGAAACGAAAAATTTGCGTATTTCGGCCTGTGGCCGACCTTTGCAAAGAAATGTCAACAAAGGGTAATGACAATCAGGCGAACGCGAAGGTGGGATATTGGCATCCGACGACAGATGGCTGGAGCGGTTGCGGCTTGAGCTGGCCTGGTTCACCGGTCAGGCTGTGCTGCGCAGCCGCGGCGCCGGCGCGATCCTGCGCTTTCAACACGTGCGGCCGCGGCGGCGCGGCGCGTTTCAGCCGCTGCGTGAAAGCGAAATCAGTCCGCAATTCCTCGATCGCGCCATTCATGCGCTGAAGCGGTGGGGGTATGACTTCCTCGGCATGGACGATGTCTGCCGCCGCGCGGTGACGCTGCCGCAGAATCGGCGCTTCGTGGCGCTGACCTTCGACGGCGCCAACAAGGACCTCATCAGCTTCGCCTATCCGGTGCTGGCGCGCCACGCCGTGCCGTTCACGATCTATGTGCCCACCGCGTTTCCCGATGGAGTCGGCGAGGGCTGGTGGCTCGGGCTCGAGCGGATGATCGCGCGCGAGAGCCGCATCAACCTGATGATGGGCGAGAAAGAGCAACGTTTCACCGTCACGGGCAACGCCGAGAAGCAGGCGCTGTTTTCGTTCGTCGAGAGCTGGCTGCGCTCGTTGCCGCCGGCGGATTTGTCGGCCGCGATCGCCGATCTCTGCACGCGCTACCGGATCGACCTCGCTGCGCTCACGCGCGAAGCCTCGATGGATTGGGAGGATCTGGTAAAGCTTGCGGCGGATCCGCTGGTCACGGTCGGCAGCGCGACGGTGAACTATCCCGTTCTCGCGAACATGAAGGACGCCGCCGCGTTGCGCGAGATGACGATGGGCAAGGCGGTCGCGGAAGCGGCCTTCGACCGCGATATCAGGCATCTGGCCTTTCCGTTCGGCGATCGCTCGTCTTTCCGGCGCAGCCACGTCGTCATGGCGGAAGAGGCCGGCTTTGCCAGCGCCGTCTCGACCATCTCTGGCATCGTGGACGCGGAGGGGCGCACCAATCTGCACGCACTGCCGCGGATTTCCTGGGACGGCCGGATACAATCACTGCGCATGCTGCGCGTGCTGGTGTCCGGTGTTGCCTTCGCGCCGGTGAAACCGACCGGCAGCGTTACGAATTAAGATTTGACGCGATCCGGCCGCTGCATCCAACTCACGATCGGCATCGCCGGCAGCACCCAGCCCATGCCGACCACCACGTAGTAGATCGCCTGCCGCCAGCCGGACTCGGCGATCCACGGCATCTGCGCCAGCGCCATGCCGAGCAGGGCCCAGACAGTGGCCAGCACCAGGAGCAGGATGGCGCCGAGGAACTTGCGGGTGCGGATCGTCATGGCGGAATGCTGCGGCCTTCGCGTAACTTGCGCTGCGGGAGCGGGGGACTATAAGGGGCACGCAGTCCGGTTCAAGTCTCTTTGCAACAAGGCTTGGTTTTGCCCCTGAAATGACGACGATTTTCGCTCCGACCAACCCGCATCGCGCCGTGCGCTGGTGGTTGATTTCCGTGGCCGCCCTCATCGCGCTGATGGTGCTGGTCGGCGGCGCGACGCGGCTGACGGAATCCGGCCTCTCGATCGTCGAATGGAAGCCGGTCACGGGCAGCGTGCCGCCGCTGTCGGAGGCGCAGTGGACCGAGGCCTTCGAGGCCTACAAGAAGATCCCGCAATACCGCGAGCTCAACGCCGGCATGAGCCTGTCCGAGTTCAAGGAGATCTATTGGTGGGAATGGAGCCACCGCTTTCTCGGCCGCTTCATCGGCGTTGCCTATCTCTTGCCGTTCCTGTTCTTCCTGTGGCGCGGCGGCCTGTCGGGCGAGTTGAAACGGCGGCTGTGGCTGCTGTTCGCGCTTGGCGGACTCCAGGGCGCCGTCGGCTGGTGGATGGTGGCCTCGGGTCTCACGGAACGGGTCGAGGTTTCGCAATATCGGCTCGCGACGCATCTGATGCTCGCGCTGCTGATCTTTGCCGGCATCGTCTGGACGGTGCGGCGGCTCGCCGAGCGTCCGCAGATCGTTGCGCCCGCGCGGCTGAGATTCACGAGCGTGCTGCTACTCATCGTGACCTTCGTCCAGATCTATTTCGGCGCGCTGGTCGCGGGTCTGCGCGCCGGGCGTGCCTACAACACCTGGCCGCAGATCGACGGCGCGTTCATTCCCGCAGGCGACCGGCTCTGGTTCGAGACGCCGTGGTGGCGCAACATGTTCGACAACGTGCTGACGGTGCAGTTCGAGCACCGCATGACGGCCTATGCGCTGTTCGTGCTGGCGGCGCTGCACGCATTCGATGCGGTGCGTTCAAGCGCGGGCCGAGCTGCGAGCGGCGCGCTGTTGCTGCTGGGCGCGGTGGGCCTGCAGGCGGTGCTCGGCATCCTCACGCTGCTCAACCAGGTGCCGATCGATCTCGCGCTTTCGCACCAAGCGGTTGCGATCGTGGTGCTCACGCTTGCAGTGATGCAGGTGGAGCGGCTGGCCTCGCGACAATCTGCACAGGCGCAGCCGCGCGCGGTTCCGGTCGGTCAGGCCGGCTGATCAGGTCAGCAATAGCCGTAGACGCCGCACGCGTAGGGCAGGCGCCAGAAATAGCCGACCTGTGGTCCGCCGTAGTACGGGCCCTGATAATCGTAGCTCCAGGGCCGGCCATAATAGCCCGGCAAGGTGCTGGAGCCGGGCAGGAGCGGCGTGCCCGGCAGGTTGCGGATGTAGCTGCCGATGCCATAGGCCGGCGAGATCAGCGCATCCGGATCGGTCTCGACATAGACCTGTGGCGGGTCCTGCGGCGGCACGGCAGCGCGCCGTCTCGCTGTGGCCGGCAGATCGGCGGCAACGGCAGCTGAGACCGTCAGCATGGCGGCAAGGGCAGGCACCATCCAGCGCAGCATCGTCGGCTCCGAATCAAAGGGGCGATCCAAGGACGATGTATGCGGTAGATATGGTTAATGACTGTTAACGCGGGCTGTCATTCCGGGGCGAGGCAACGCCCCGGAATGACCAGGAAAGCTACGCCCCCAGCGCCTGCTCCAGATCGGCGATCAGATCTTCCTTGTCTTCGATGCCGATCGAGAGCCGCACCACGTCGGGGCCGGCGCCGGACTTCACCTTGGCGGCGTCGTCGAGCTGGCTGTGCGTCGTCGAGGCCGGGTGGATGACCAGCGAGCGGGTGTCGCCGACGTTGGCCAAGTGCGAGAACAGCTGCAGCTTCGACACCAGGCTGACGCCGGCGTCATAGCCGCCCTTCAGGCTGAAGGTGAACACGGCGCCTGCGCCCTTCGGCGCGTATTTGCGTGCAAGCTGGTTGTACTTGTCGCTTGCCAAGCCCGCATAGCTCACCGAGGCCACCGCCGGATGGCCGGCGAGGAATTCTGCAACGGCCTTGGCGTTGTCGCAGTGCTTCTGCATCCGCAGCGGCAGCGTCTCGATGCCGGTCAGGATCATGAAGGCGTTGAACGGCGACAGCGCGGGTCCGAGATCGCGCAGGCCCAGCACGCGGCAGGCGATCGCGAAAGCGAAATTGCCAAAGGTCTCCTGGAGGCGGATGCCGTGATATTCGGGCCGCGGCTCCGACAGCATCGGATATTTGCCGCCCGTGGACCAGTCGAACGTGCCGGCGTCGACGATGATGCCGCCGAGCGAATTGCCGTGGCCGCCCAGGAATTTCGTCAGCGAGTGCACGACGATGTCGGCGCCATGGTCGATCGGGCGGATCAGGTAGGGCGAGGCCAGCGTGTTGTCGACGATCAGCGGCACGCCCGCCTTGCGCGCCACCGTCGAGATCGCCTCGATGTCGGTGATGCTGCCGCCGGGATTGGCAATGGACTCGATGAAGATGGCCTTCGTGCGCGGCGTCACCGCGCGCTCGAAGCTTGCGATGTCATCGGAATCCGCCCACACCACGTTCCAGCCGAAGCTCTTGAACGCATGCGAGAACTGGTTGATCGAGCCGCCATAGAGCTTGCGCGCGGCGATGAATTCGTCGCCGGGCTGGAGCAATTGCTGCAGCACCACGACCTGTGCGGCGTGGCCCGAGGCGACCGCAAGCGCGGCGGTGCCGCCTTCGAGTGCGGCAACACGCTCTTCCAGCACCGCGTTGGTGGGATTGCCGATGCGGGTATAGATGTTGCCGAATGCCTGCAGGCCGAACAGCGAGGCGGCGTGGTCGGCGTCGTTGAAGACGAAAGAGGTGGTTTGATAAATCGGGGTCGCGCGCGCACCGGTGGTGGGATCGGGTTGTGCACCGGCATGCACGGCGAGGGTTGAAAATCCCGGAAGGCGATCGCTCATTGAGGGCGTCCTGTTCTTGTGATCTGAAATCGCGCGGCATGCTGATCGGCGACGCGCCCGCCGTCAAGGCGCCGCTTCACATCACGGCGCTACGATTGTCACGTTCGCGCAACGGAAGTTTATTGCGTCAGCTTTGCTCGGTCTTGTTCTTTGCAGCGCGATCGGAAGCTGCGGTGTCGCCGCCGCCGACACTCATCCGATTGAGGGATAGCTGCATGCCTTGCGTCGGCGCCGGCGGCCGTTTGGAGCTCAGCGTGCGTGAATTGACGCCCATCCAGGAAATCTCGGACGACAAGCGGCCATATTCGATCTTGGGGCAGCGGTTCATCACGACCTTGATCCCGGCGGCCTCGGCCTTCGCCGCGGCTGCGTCTTCGCGCGCGCCAAGCTGCATCCAGATCACCTTCGGCAGCGGATCGAGCGTGAGCGCTTCTTCGACCACCGGCATGATGTGGCTGGAGTTGCGAAAGATGTCGATCATGTCGACGGGGCGGCCGATGTCGGAGAGCGAGGCGACAAACGGCTTTCCGAGCAGATCCTTGCCGACATGGCCGGGATTGACCGGGATCATGTCATAGCCGCGCTGCGCCAGATATTTGAACGCAAAATAGCTCGGCCGCACATTGACGGGCGAGGCGCCGACCATCGCGATCGACTTCACGCTGTTGAGGATGCCGCGGATGTAATTGTCGGGATAGGCGTCGTGGTTCATCTTTTTCTTTCTCTGACCCTCATGGTGAGGAGCGCGGCCCGCGCGTCTCGAACCATGAGGCCACAGTCGGGCCTCCATCCTTCGAGACGCCGCGTTCCGCGGCTCCTCAGGATGAGGAGTTGACTATTCATCCCGCCATGTCGGCGTGCGCTTCTCGATGAACGCGCCGATGCCTTCCTCGGCGTCGCGCGCCATCATGTTCTCGGTCATCACCTCTGCCGCATAGCGATAGGCGTCCGCAAGGCTCATCTCGGCCTGGCGATAGAACGCCTCCTTGCCGAGCTTGACGGTGTAGGCCGACTTCAGCGCGACCTGTTCGGCGAGGGCAATTGCGGCCTCGCGCTCGGTGCCGGCCGCGACCACGCGGTTGATGAGCCCGATCTCGCGGGCGCGCGTGGCCGCGATCGGCTCGCCGGTCAGCAGCATTTCCATCGCCTGCTTGCGCGGCACGTTCCGCGACAGCGCCACCATCGGCGTGGAGCAGAACAGGCCGATATCGACGCCCGGCGTGGCGAAGCTCGCCGCTTCCGAGGCGATCGCGAGATCGCAGCTTGCCACGAGCTGGCAGCCGGCCGCGGTCGCAATGCCCTGGACGGCCGCGACCACGGGCTTCGGCAAATGCACGACCGCCTGCATCATCGCGCTGCAGGCGGTCATCATCTCGGCAAAGAAGGCGCGGCCGCGATCCGGGTCAGTGCGGCGCGCGGTCAGCTCCTTCATGTCGTGGCCGGCGGAGAAGGCGGGGCCGTTGGCGGCGATCACCACGCCGCGGACCGCCTTGTCGTCGCGGATCTCATTGAGCTCGGCATGCAGGCTTGCGATCATCGCCTGCGACAGGCTGTTGCGCGCGGCCGGACGGTTCAGCGTCAGGACCGCGATGGGGCCTATGGTCTCGCGCAGCAGGCTCGACGGTTGCGGGGAGGGGGCGCGGGCGGCCTGGGCGGACATCGAAGCGTTCCCGGTTGGATTCTTGCAATTGGATGACGCAGATAACTTAATGTAACAGGGGATGCGAAGCGAGGGTGAGGCGAAGCATGGCGTTAGCGAAAATGAGCGTGGCGGAGGTCGAGCAGTTTCTCCGTGACGAGTTTCCCCAGGCCTTCAGCGGCGATGACATCACGATCGAGAGCGCCGACGGCCAGACCTGCCTTTTGCGCCAGCGCTACAGCGAAAGGATGCTGCGGCCGGGTGGAACCGTGTCCGGCCCGACGCTGATGGCACTGGCGGATTTCGCGATGTACGTGGTGCTGCTGTCCGCGATCGGGCCGATCGGGCTCGCGGTCACCACCAATCTCAACATCAACTTCCTGCGTAAGGGGCTACCGGGACAGGACGTGCTCGCGGAAGCGCGGCTGCTCAAGCTCGGCAAGCGCCTGGCGGTCGGCGAGGTGAAGCTGCTGTCCGGCACGTCGCCCGATCCCATTGCCCATGTCACCTCGACCTATTCCATTCCAAATGTTTGAGCTTTTCGCAGGTAATATAGTACCATAATTTTAAGATATTGATTTTGCTATTGTAATTCCCGCTATGGGGCATTGACCGTTGCGCGTCTCTTCTCTAGAAAACCGCCCAGTCCGGCGCGGTGTTCGCGCCGATATCTCCCGTCCACGGAAACTCCGATATGAAAACCTTTTCGGCAAAGCCGGCTGAGGTGACGAAGAAGTGGGTACTGATCGACGCCAAGGGTCTGGTCGTCGGCCGTCTCGCAACCATCGTCGCCATGCGCCTGCGCGGCAAACACCTCCCGACCTACACCCCGCACGTTGATTGCGGCGACAACGTCATCATCATCAACGCGCAGCATGCGGTCCTCACCGGTCGCAAGCGCGAGCAGAAGACCTATTACAAGCACACCGGTTACGTCGGCCACGTCAAGGAGCGCACCGCGCGCCAGATCCTCGAGGGCAAGCATCCCGAGCGCGTGCTCGAGAAGGCCGTCGAGCGCATGATCCCGCGTGGTCCGCTCGGTCGCGTCCAGATGGGCAACCTCCGCGTCTATGGCGGCGCCGATCATCCTCACGAGGCCCAGACGCCCGAGAAGATCGACATCGCCAAGTTGAACCGCAAGAACACGAGGGCCGCATAACATGGCCGAATCCATCCAGTCGCTCGACCAGCTCTCGCAGCTCAAGACGGCGGCCGCGCCCGACGCGCCCAAGCACGAGAAGAAGGTCGACAAGTTCAACCGCGCCTACGCCACCGGCAAGCGCAAGGACGCGGTCGCCCGCGTCTGGATCAAGCCGGGCGCCGGCAAGGTCACGGTCAATTCGCGCGAGGTCGAGGTCTATTTCGCCCGTCCCGTGCTGCGCATGATGATCGAGCAGCCGTTCTCGGTGGCCGCGCGTTCCGGCCAGTACGACGTGATCTGCACGGTTGCCGGCGGTGGTCTGTCCGGCCAGGCCGGTGCCGTCCGTCACGGCATCTCCAAGGCGCTCACCTATTTCGAGCCGGAGCTGCGTACCGTGCTCAAGAAGGGCGGCTTCCTGACCCGCGACTCCCGCGTGGTCGAGCGCAAGAAGTACGGCAAGGCCAAGGCCCGCCGGTCCTTCCAGTTCTCGAAGCGTTAATCGCTTCGGTCACATTCGCCGCGAAAGCGGCTTCAATGAGATGCAAAAGGGCGCTGATTTCAGCGCCCTTTTTGTTGTTCGTTTGTATGCAAATTGATGACGTGTTTCCCGAAAACTTGGCCTCGCGTGAAAACCTGAATGGAACTCGCGGGACATAGCGTCGCATCTGGAAGGGCGCGCAAGTCGGCTGGGCCGATCGCGTAACTTGCTATGTCTAGAAGGGGGCCGACATGATGTCGCTCGATAGCATCACGCTCTATTTGGTCGCCACCATGGTTGCCGCACTGCTCGGCGCCATGATGGTGTTTTTCGGCAAGCAGGAGAACAGCCCCGCGCTGAAATGGTGGGGCACCGCGTATCTCCTCGGCGCAGCGTCCGTCGCGCTATGGACCGCGGCCGGCGACAAGCTCGGCCCGCATCTTTACCTTGCGCTGAACGCAGTCGGCTTCGTCGCCTGCGGCATGGTGTGGAATGCGGCGCGCGTCTTCCACGGCCGCAAGCCGAATTGGCCGGGTCTCCTTGTCGGCGCGCTGGCCTGGGCCGCCGCCGTGACGCTGCTTGATCCCGCCGCGTCCATGCTGCGCATGATCGTCGGCGCCGGCATCGTCTCGGTCTATGCGGCACTGACGGCGAGCGAGCTCTGGGTTGAGCGGCGCAAGAGCCTGCAACGGCGCTGGCCGGCCTTCGTGGTGCCGGTGATGCACGGCTGCGTGCTGATGCTGCCGATCGTGCTCGGCAGCTTCCTGCGTCCGAACGATGCCGGCTTCTCCAGCAGCATCTGGGTCACCGTGTTTGCGGTCGAGCTCATCCTTTATGCCGTCGGCACCGTGTTCGTGATCTTCATGCTGGTGTCGGAGCGCACGGTGACTGCGCACCGGACCGCCGCGTCCACCGATCCCCTGACCGGCATGCTCAACCGCCGCGGCTTCTCGGAAGCCTGCGGGCGCGTGATCGAGCGCGAAGCCAAGGCCGGCCGTCCCGTGACCGTGATGATCTTCGACATCGATCATTTCAAGTCGATCAACGACCGCTTCGGCCATCCTGCCGGCGACGAGATGCTGAAGCTGTTCTCGACCGTCGTCGTCAGCAACCTGCGCATGACCGACATGTCGGGCCGCATCGGCGGCGAGGAGTTCGCCGCCCTGCTGCCGTGTTCGCTGGAGGAGGGCGTGCTGGTTGCCGAGCGCGTGCGCGAGGCGTTCGAGACCTCCGGCGTCGTGGTCGATGAGGGCCCGGTCGACACCACCGTCAGCATCGGCGTTGCCGGCGGTCCGGCCGGCACCGAGCTCGAGGTGTTGCTGGCCTCGGCCGACACAGCGCTCTACCAGGCCAAGCGCGGCGGTCGTAACCGCGTCGAGGCGGCGGAGGAGCTGCCGCTGTCGCTGGAGAACTGGCGTCGCCAGAGCGCGGCGCGGGTTGGTGCGCCGCAGGCGCGTCCGGCCACCGCCTGAAGCCAAGAGGCGCCTCAAGAGGCGCCTTCGGTAATCCGCTGTTTACCATTCGATCCCTACCATTGCGGTCATGGAATCGATCCGTCGACAGAACCCGCAGGCTGCCCTGATGTCGCTCGAAGCCGCTGCGGCCTCGGCACGCGGCGGCTTCGCCTGCGTGTTCTCCACCGCGGATGAATACGAGCGCGCGCTGATCACCGAGCGCCGCGCGCAGGGGCGCTACACGCAAAGCCGTAGCTACTGGCCGCTCGCGCTGTTCATCGGTTGCGCGCTCATCGTGGCAGGCACCGCTCTGCTGTTGGCCTGAGAGCACGCATTTTTGACCGGTCAGGGCGCCGATTCGGTGCCTTTTTCTTCGTTGCGGTCTACGGTAGACACACCCATTAAACAAACAGGGTGGAAACCGATGATCACCGAGATCGCGCAAATCGACGTCAAGCCGGGCAGCGAGAAGGACTTTGAGGCGGCCGTCGCCAAGGCCAAGGCCGCCTTCGGCGGTTCGAAGGGCTTTCACGGCTTCGAGCTGCACAAGTCGATCGAGAAGCCGCAGCGCTACCGGCTGATGGTGAAGTGGGCGACGCTGGAGAACCACACCGTCGATTTCCGCGGCTCGGAGAATTTCACCGAATGGCGCGGCCTCGTCGGTCAGTACTTTGCTTCGCCCCCGGAGGTCGAGCACACCGAGACCGTGCTGACGACCTGAGCGACTTCACGACGCCTTACGCCGCCTCGTCGCTTGAGCATGATCTTTTCGGAAAACCGCTGCGCACTTTTCCGGATCATGCTGCCAGGGGCGGCGCCTCATACGTCTTGAAGTGGTCGATCATGACCTTGGCGATGGCGACCAGTGGCAGCGCCAGCGCCAGGCCCCAGATGCCGAACACGACGCCGAGCAGGATCTGGAACGCGAACAGCGTGGCCGGCGGGATGTCGAGCGCCTGCCGCTGCAGGATCGGCGTCAGCACATAGCTCTCCATCGCGTGCACGCCCATGAAGAGGAGGAAGGCCGACAGCGCCGGAATCCAGCCCGAGGCGAGGCTCGCGAGCACCACGACGACGCCGGCAATGATGGCGCCGACGGTCGGAATGAAGGCGAGCAGGCCCGCCTGAATCCCCAGGATGAACGAGCCGGGGATGCCGATGATGGCAAGCCCGATCCAGGTCACGATGCCAACAGCGATCATCACGACGATCTGCGCGATCAGCCAGCGTTCCAGCGTCTCGCTGATGCCGTCGATGATCAGGGTGACGCGGGTGCGATGCCTCGCCGGCGCCAGGAACAACAGGCCGTCGTGGTAGACGCCGGGCTGGGCGGCGAAGGACAGCCCCAGGAACAGCACGATGAAGATGTTTCCCACGCCGTGGATGGTGCCGAGCAGGAGCTTGAAGGTCTGGCTCACGATCGCGCCACCGCTGGAGGCCAGCGCGCCGGCGCCGGGCAAGGAACCGCGCGGGGGTGCTGCTGGCGAGGGTGTCGAGTCCGATGGTGGATTGGCCGAAGCGTCAGATGCAGCGCTGCCGAGATCGAAGAAGCTGGTGTCGATCCCGTGGTTGTCCAGGAAGGTCTTCACGTTGCCGATCTGCGACTTGATGGTCTTGCTCAGCAGCGAGGCCTGCTCGGCGATGGTGGCGCCGCCGAGATAGGCGACGCCTGCGAGCAGCACCGCAAGCACGACGCAGACGATCGCGAGCCGGACCGGATGCGGCAGGTGCACGCGGCGGCCGAGCGCGTTGGTCAGTGCGTTGAGGCCGACGCCGAGCAGCATGCCGGTGAAGATCAGCAGCAGCGTGGTCGCAAAATACCAGGTGAAGACCAGCATCGCCGTGAACAGCACGACGCCGATACCGCCGACCGAAATTGCCCAAGCCAGATCGGTGCGGGTCGTGGGGCGTTGGTCTGCGAGGATGGTCACATCATGTCCTTTTCGGCGGCTGCGGGCGGGGCACTCTTTCGACAAACGCGCTTTCGATCAAGACCGCGTCAACGCGCTGGTTTGACGCTGTCGCGCGAACGGTGCAGAGCGACGAGGAGAAAACAGGTGGGGGGCGCTTGAGTTTCATCAGCAAATGGGCCGGTCTGCTGGGGCTTCTGGCCGTGATCGTGATCGGTGACCAGATCCGGATCAACCGGCCCGGCCACAAATACCGCCTCACGGTTGAGGTGACGACGCCTGACGGGATCAAGACGGGGTCCGGTGTTCTCGCCGTGGTGCCTGACCGCAACTATAACCGCGGCGGCCGCACCACGATGCGCGGGGAGGCCGTGTTCGTCGATCTCGGCCAAGACGGCGGCAAAGGCAAGAACCTGGTGGCATTGCTGGCGCATCAGCAGGGCGGCAAGCTCGACCTCGACGACATCAACTATGTCGCGCTCCGTGCCTATGGCGCCGCGCGCGGCAACCGCGTCTCGTTCAACGACATCAGCCGGCAGGCCGGCATTGTCCCGGTGCAGGGGGAGCTGGTCCCCGTGCTCGTGAGCTTTAGCGATCCCAAAGACCCCAAGACCGCGCGCCTTGTCGCCGGCGACCATGCGGATACGGTTCTGGGCGACGGCTACGCCGTCCGCGGCCTCACCGCCGAGGTGGTACCCAACGGGTTTTGGCCGATCGATTTCGGCGGGGTGCTCGGGGAGCCCGTGACGCGCGGAATCGAGGCGAAATTGCCCTGGCTGGCCACGCCGGGCGACGTGGCGGCAACCGCGCTGAAGGCCGCCGGCCTGCCCGTCGTGGGGACAACCGAGGCCCGGGAGGCATTTGCGCGAAAATAGCATTGCCGTCCCGCGATCCCTTCTGTTGAATTTGTTCCATCCCGAGGGCATGTTTGGAGAATCTTCTTACGCGGGAGGTCGGAACGGGAGATGAGAAAGCCGGTCGTCGGCGTGATCGGGAACGCCCATCGCGTCGAAAATCGATTTCAGGTCCAGATGGTCGGCGAGCGCAATTTGCGCGCTGTGGCCGAGGTTTCCGGCGGCCTGCCGATGATGTTTGCGGGAGCGCCCGACATCACCGATATCGGCGCGCTGCTCGATGTGGTCGACGGGATCGTGCTCACCGGCGCCCGCGCCAACGTCCATCCGACCCGTTTCAATGTCGATCCGTGCGAGCGGCACGAGCCCTACGACATCCACCGCGACGAGGTGGCGCTGGCGCTGTCGGTCGCCTGCGTGTCCCGCGGCATTCCGCTGTTCGGCATCTGCCGGGGCCTGCAGGAGATGAACGTCGCCTTCGGCGGCTCGCTGCATCCGGAGATCCGCGAGATCCCCGGCCGCATGAACCACCGCATGCCCAGGCTCGAGAACGGCGAGATTCATCCCGATCCGACCGTGGTGTTCGCCGACCGTCACGACGTCGACCTCACGCCGGGCGGCGCGTTCGCAAAACTGCTCGGCTGCGAGAAGATCAGGGTCAATTCGCTGCATGGCCAGGGCATTCTCGATCCCGGCAAGCGCGTGCTGATCGAGGGCGTCGCCGAGGACGGCACCATCGAGGCGATCCGCATCGCGGAAGCCCCGACCTTCGCGCTCGGCGTACAATGGCACGCCGAATACGACCCGCAGCGCAATCCGATCAACCGCAAGCTGTTCGAGGCGTTCGGCGAGGCGATGGTTGTGCGCCAGCGCGCGGCGGCGTAGCAAGAAGCTCGCTCGCAGCCCTCGACTGAACGGCGCCTTGGTTTCGCGGCTTACGCCGTCTGCACCATCCGTCTTGCGCGATAGGCCTGCGGCGACATCAGGGTTAGCTTGCGAAACGCCTTGCGAAAGCTGCTCTCGTCCTCATAGCCGGCCGTGCGTGCGATGGTCTTGATCGGCTGCGCCGTCGTCTCCAGCAGCGTGCGCGCGTGCTCGACGCGGCGACGCATGATGAAGGCTTGCGGCGGCTCGCGCGTGAGCTCCTGGAACTTCCGGTTCAGCGTGCGCTCGCTGAGGCCGAGCGCATCGGCGAGGCGCTGGACCGTCATCGGGCTCTTGCCGGTGCGCCGAACCAGCAGGTCGGCCCTGGTCAGCAGCGGGTCCTGCGACAGCAAATAGCCGATGGGCATGAAGATCGATTGGGTGCGTTGCGCGGTGTCGATGACGACGTAGTCCGCGCAGAGCTTTGCAATCTCCTTGCCGTCGACCATCTCGATCAGCCTGAGCAGGAGGTCGACCCACGACATTGGTCCGGCCGCGCAGACGATGCGGTCCGCGACGGTGATGACGGCGTCGGCAGCGAGGTCGATGGTGGGATGGCGCTGCCGCAGCTCGCCTTGCAGCCACCAGGTGATGGTGGCGCGGCGGTGGTCGAGCAGGCCGCTGCCTGCAAGCAGGAACACGCCGCTGCAGAATGCGCCGATCAGCCGGCCGCTCGCATGCTGCTGCCGAAGCCAGGCGCCGGCGCGGGCATATTGCGGTTGCAGGCGTTCCGCCGTGACGTGATCGACGAGGTTGCCGGGGACGAGGATCGCGTCGAAGCGACCGCGTTTGCCGACCGCGCCATCGACGGCGACCATCTGGCCGCCGCCGGCGCGCACCGGCTTGCCGTCGAGCGAAAGCACCTCCCAGGCGAAGCGCGTTTTCGCACCGCTCTGCTGCATCACGTGATTGGCGAGCGACAGGATGTCGGCGACCCCGGCGATCGCCGAATGCATGCAGCCTTCCAGCGCCAGAATTGCGAGCTTCATGAGACCTCCAGGACAGGCGCGGCGATCCTAGCCGATCGGCGCGGGGCTGCGTGGCGGAAATTGCCCGATCTCTGTCTCATCCGCCACTGCCTTGCCGGCGCTGTCAGGTCCAGTCTCGTGCCGTCGTCACACGACATCATTGGAGAGAGACATGCCTTACGTCACCATTTCCACCGTCCGCGGCATCCTGGATGCCGGGCAAAAGAAGACCCTGCTCGAACGCGTCACCGATCTCCTGGTCGAGGTCGAAGGGCAGGGCAACCCGGATTTCCGCCGCAACGTCTGGGTCAGGATCGAGGAGCAGGAGCCGGCGCACTGGTCGCTGGGCGGCATGCAGCCGACGCCTGAGATCATCGCCGGCATGTTCGGCACGATCGGCGCGGATGGCGTGCGGGTCCGACGGCCGTAGCAGCGCAGCGTGCGCGGGCGGACCAGCCCAAGGCATGGTTCGCCACCGCCCTGTGCTCAATCGATCTGCGGGGCGATTTCCATTGCATCGCACAATCACGACCATGGCCTGCACGCGGCCGCATTGAGGTTCGCAAGACGCCCACCATATGTTCTGCAAGGGAGCCCTGCCGTGCAGACCATGAAGGCGGCCCTCGTTGCGGCGATTGGCGTCGTGGCTTTGATCTGCTGCCTCCTTCCCAGCTCAGCGGAGGAGAACGGCCGTCTTGCATTGATCGTTTCGATCGACGGAGCCATAGGCCCTGCGTCGGCCAGCTACGTGAAGGAGGCTTTGGCCAAGGCAAGCGAACGGCGTGCCGAGGTCGTGCTCCTGAGACTGAACACGCCCGGCGGCCTCAATTCCAGCATGCGCGAGATCATCGCGGATGTGCTGGCCTCGCCGATCCCTGTCGTCGGTTACGTCGCTCCCTCCGGCGCCCACGCGGCGAGCGCGGGGACCTATATCCTTTATGCGACCCACATCGCGGCGATGGCGCCGGGCACCAATATTGGCGCCGCGACGCCGGTGCAGATCGGCGGGCCGCTGCCGGGTCTTCCGAGCGGACCGGCGGACAAGGGCGGCAAGGACAAGAAGGACGGTGACCAGCAGAGCGAGTCCAAGGATCAGCCCAAGGATGCCATGACGGCAAAGGCGACCAATGATGCGGTTGCCTTCATCCGCAGCCTTGCGGAGCTGCGCAACCGCAATGTGGACTGGGCGGAGAAGGCGGTCCGTGAGGCTGCCACGCTCTCTGCGAACGCCGCGCTAGAGGCTCATGCCATCGATCTCGTCGCGCGCGATCAGGCTGAATTGCTGAGGCAGATCGATGGTCGCGTGGTCGAGGTCGCAGGCGGCAAGACGCAACGCCTGGTGACAAAGGATGCCGTCGTTGAAGCCATCGATCCCGGACCGATATCCCGCTTCCTGGCGGTGATCACCGATCCGAACGTGGCGTTCATTCTCCTGATGGTCGGCATCTACGGCTTGATCTTCGAGTTCATGTCTCCTGGAGCCGTCGCCCCCGGAGTCGTCGGCGCGATCTGCCTGCTGATCGGCCTCTATGCGCTCAATCTGCTGCCGATCAATTATGCCGGCCTCGCCCTGATGTTGGTTGGACTCGTGCTTCTCACCATCGAAGCCTTCAACCCGACCGTGGTAATCGGGCTCGGAGGGATCATCGCGTTCGTGCTGGGAGCGCTGATGCTTTTCAGGGGCGAGGCGCCGGGCTACCACCTGTCGTGGTGGGTGATCGGCATCACCGCAGCAGTGTTCGCCGGCTTTGCGCTCGTCGTGCTCGGTTCGCTTCGGCGCGTCGGCAGGGCTCCTGCACTGGTCGGCGCGCAGGCCATGCGAGGCTTGCCCGCCGAGGTTCTCGACTGGAATGGGAACGAAGGTCATGTCTTCGCCCATGGTGAGCGCTGGCAGGCGCGCGGCGCCGAAACGTTCAAGCCTGGAGAGACGGTCGAAGTCGCCAACATCGTCGACCTGACGCTGCTGATACGGCGCGCACCAACAGGCGAGGGAGGTACATCATGATGCTGGAATATCTGACCTATGCGGCGCTCGCGTTGCTTGTCATCATGTTCCTGTCCCAGGCTATTCGAATCCTGCGCGAGTACGAGCGTGGCGTCATCTTTACGCTCGGCCGCTTTACCGGCGTGAAGGGCCCGGGCCTCATCATCCTCATTCCGATCGTGCAGCAACTGGTGAAGGTGGATCTGCGGGTGATGGTGCAGGTCGTGCCGCCGCAGGACGTGATTTCGCGGGACAACGTCTCCGTCAAGGTCAACGCCGTTCTGTACTTCCGCATCGTCGACCCCGAACGGGCCATCATCAAGGTCGGCGACTACATGGCCGCGACCAGCCAGCTCGCCCAGACCACCTTGCGCTCGGTGCTCGGCAAGCACGAGCTCGACGAGATGCTCGCCGAGCGCGACAGGTTGAACGCGGACATCCAGGAGATCCTCGACAAGCAGACCGACGTCTGGGGCATCAAGGTCACCGGCATCGAGATCAAGGACGTCGATCTCAATGAAACCATGGTGCGCGCGATTGCTAAACAGGCCGAGGCGGAGCGGTTGCGGCGGGCCAAGGTGATCAATGCGATGGGCGAGCAGCAGGCTGCCGAAAAGCTCGTCGAGGCCGGCCGGATTCTCGCGCAGGAGCCTCAGGCGATGCAACTACGTTATTTCGCGGCCCTGCACGACATCGCGGGCGAACGGTCGTCGACCATCGTCTTTCCGCTGCCGACGGGCCTGCTCGACCATTTTGTGCCGCGGCGCGACAACCCGTAGCCATCAGCGGCAGGATGACCCATCTTCGGCCCAAATGGAGGTGTCGAATATTGCTCCCAACTTAAACGGGAGGAGAATTCGATGATGAAGCATGCCGCCAGACCAGCAAGCCGCCGCCGAAATCGGACATTGATGCTCACCGTCCCGCTGGTCGCCCTCGCACTTTGGTCGTGGGGGATCGATGCGGCGCAGGCCGCAGAGCCGGGCAAGGACGCGACGGCGGCTAGCCTGCCGCGCATTCTCGTGCTTGCGACGGGAGGTACCATCGCAGGCCAGGCCGACGCGCGCGCGACCGGCGCGTACAAATCCGGCCAGATCACCGGGGAGCAGTTGATGCAGTCGGTACCGGGCCTGGACAAGCTCGCGAAGCTGAACGCTGAGCAGATTTCGTCGATCGGATCCCAGGACATGAACGACAAGGTCTGGTTTGCCCTGGCCCGCCGCATCCAAGACGCCTTCGACAAGAATGAAGCCGATGGAATCCTCATCACCCACGGCACGGATACGCTCGAGGAGACCGCGTTCTTTCTCGACAATGTCGTGCGCGGCGACAAGCCGGTGGTGATCGTCGGTTCGATGCGTCCGGCCACGGCGGTGAGTGCGGACGGCCCCGGCAATCTGTACGAAGCGGTGCAGGTGGCGGCCGATCCGCGCTCTCGCGGCCGCGGCGTGATGGCCGTGCTGAACGACAAGATCCAAAGCGCCCGCTCGATCACCAAGACCAACACCACGAGCATCGAGACGTTCAGCTCCCCCAATGACGGCCCGATCGGCTATGTCGACACCGCCGGCGGCATCCGTTTCATGACCCAGGCCGCCGGCAAGCGCACGACCTATCCGCTCCCGGCGGGCGAGCAATTGCCGCGCGTCGAGATCGTCTACTCGCATGCCAACATGGACGCCGTTCCGATCGAGGACGCCATTTCGCACGGCGCCAAGGGCATCGTGCTGGCCGGCGTCGGCGACGGCAACACGTCGAAGCAGGCCCTCGATGCGCTCGAAGCGGCGGCGAAGAAGGGCGTCATCGTCGTCCGCTCGACGCGGGTCCGATCCGGCTTCGTCACCCGGAATGTCGAGGTTGACGACGACAAGAACGGGTTCGTCGTGTCCGAGGACCTCAATCCGCAGAAGGCCCGTGTTCTCACTCAATTGCTGATCGCGGGCGGGGTTACGGCTCCGGCCGAGCTCCAGCGCGCCTTCACTGCAACGTGGTGATTGGGCGCGTCGTGTCCTGCAGGGTGGGTTAGCGTAATCCACCCTGCGACTCCCCAAAACGAAAAGGCGCTCCTCGCGGAGCGCCTTTTGCTTGTCGCAGAGAGTTTGGGCCGCTTAGCCCGAATAGTACATGTCGAACTCGACCGGGTGCGGGGTCATTTCGAAGCGCTCGACCTCGGTCATCTTCAGCTCGATGTAGCTGTCGATGAAGTCGTCGTCGAACACGCCGCCGTTCTTGAGGAAGCCGCGGTCCTTGTCGAGGTTTTCGAGCGCCTCGCGGAGCGAGCCGCACACCGTCGGGATCTGCTTCAGCTCTTCCTTCGGCAGGTCGTAGAGGTCCTTGTCCATCGCCGGACCCGGATCGATCTTGTTCTTGATGCCGTCGAGGCCGGCCATCAGCATCGCGGCGAAGCCGAGATAGGGATTGGCGAGCGGATCGGGGAAGCGCACCTCGACACGCTTGGCCTTCGGCGAAGCGGTGTAGGGGATGCGGCAGGAGGCCGAGCGGTTGCGCGCGGAGTAGGCGAGCAGCACGGGAGCCTCATAGCCCGGGACCAGACGCTTGTAGGAGTTGGTCGACGGGTTGGTGAAGGCGTTGATCGCCTTGGCGTGCTTGATGATGCCGCCGATGTAGTGAAGGCAGGTCTCCGACAGGTCGGCGTACTTGTTGCCGGCGAACACCGGCTTGCCGTCCTTCCAGATCGACTGGTGCACGTGCATGCCCGAGCCGTTGTCGCCATAGACCGGCTTCGGCATGAAGGTGGCGGTCTTGCCGTAGATGTGCGCGACCTGGTGGATGCAGTACTTGTAGATCTGCATGTGGTCGGCCATCAGCGTCAGCGTGTCGAACTTCATGCCGAGCTCGTGCTGGGCGGACGCGACTTCGTGGTGATGCTTCTCGACCTTGACGCCCATCTTGGCCATGGCGCCGAGCATTTCGGAGCGCATGTCCTGCACGGAGTCCTGCGGCGGCACCGGGAAGTAGCCGCCCTTGGTGCGGACGCGGTGGCCGAGATTGCCGCCTTCATATTCGGTGTCGGAGTTGGTCGGCAGCTCCGAGGAGTCGAGACGGAAGCCGGTGTTGTAGGGGTTGGCGGAGAAGCGCACGTCGTCGAACACGAAGAACTCGGCTTCGGGGCCGACGAACACGCTGTCGCCCACGCCCATCGACTTCACCATGGCCTCGGCCTTCTTGGCGATGCCGCGGGGGTCGCGGTTGTAGGGCTCGCCGGTGGTCGGCTCGAGCACGTCGCAGGTGATGACCATGGTGGTCTCGGCGAAGAACGGGTCGATCGTCGCGGTCACCGGATCCGGCATCAGGCACATGTCGGACTCGTTGATCGCCTTCCAGCCGGCGATCGAGGAGCCGTCGAACATCGTCCCTTCGGCGAAAATGTCCTCATCGATCATGCTGATGTCGAACGTCACGTGCTGCCACTTGCCGCGCGGATCGGTGAAGCGCAGGTCGACGTATTTGACGTCGTTGTCCTTGATCGATTTCAGGACGTCTTTGGCGGTCTTCATGCATACCCCTTTTGGCTCTGCGGGTCGGTTTCCAGGTGAGCAAGATTGTTCTCGCTTTTGGCGAGTTCGCGCGCGAGCGCACAAACAAAATCAGGCCGCCGAAGCAGCCTTTTTCTTGTCGGAGTGTCGCAAAATGCGGGATAGCACCCGGCTCAGATAGCGTCCAGCCCGGATTCGCCGGTCCGGATGCGGATCGCCTCTTCGATATTGGAGACGAAAATCTTGCCGTCGCCGATGCGCCCGGTCTGCGCGGCGCGGCGGATCGCGTCGATGGCGCGCTCGACCAGATCGTCGCCGATCACGATCTCGATCTTCACCTTGGGGAGGAAATCGACGATGTATTCTGCGCCGCGGTAAAGCTCGGCGTGGCCCTTCTGCCGGCCAAAGCCCTTGGCCTCGGTCACGGTGATGCCTTGCAGGCCGACTTCCTGAAGCGCTTCCTTCACCTCGTCGAGCTTGAATGGCTTGATGATGGCTTCGATTTTCTTCACTGCGCGCCTCCCGGCCTTTCGATCAAATAGCAACGTCTTCGTCAGGATGCGCTTTTCTTAACGCACGATCTTGTCTTCGCTATGCCGGGATGCCTGACCAGCCCGGCAACAACGGCCGGCCACACCCTGATAGATTGCCAGTGAGCACGACGAACCGAAGCGGCTTCCTCGAAAGCAGGGTCTATGCCAAGTTGCAAATGCCCTGATTATTGGAGCGTTATCAGCCTTTTAACGCGCATCCCTGATAGGTGGAGCCGACTGGCTCAAAATACCGCAGACTACGAAATAGGCAATCGGTTCAATATCTGTGCAAATCGTTGTTCTGCCGGGTGGGCCTGTACGGAACGTGCCTGTTGAAAAGGCGTTTGGACCAGGGAAGTGGCATGGAAGTTCTGACCAACGCTGAAATGCAGCGTGCCGACCAGCTCAGTATTGCGGCAGGCACGCCCGGCTTCAAGCTGATGCTCAGCGCGGGGCAGGCGGTCGCGGAGGCCGCCAATGCGCTGGTGGAGGAGGGGCCGATCCTGATCGTGGCCGGTCCCGGCAACAATGGCGGCGACGGTTTTGTCGCAGCCGCGGAGCTCGCCGCGCAAGGGCGCGACGTCTCGGTGATCCTGATGTGCGAGCGCGACCAGCTCCAGGGTGACGCGGCCTCCGCGGCGCGCGGCTGGAAGCACCCGGTGCTGCCGTTCAATCCGCAGGCGATCGGCAAGCCCGCGCTGATCATCGATGCGCTGTTCGGCGCGGGCCTCAGTCGCCCGGTCGACGGCGAGGCGCATGCGATGATCGAAGCGATCAACGCCAACGGCGCCCCGGTGCTCGCGGTCGACCTGCCGAGCGGCATCAACGGCACCAGCGCAGCTTTGATGGGTGCGGCGGTGAACGCCACCGAGACCGTCACCTTCTTCCGCAAGAAGCCGGCGCATTTGCTGCTGCCCGGCCGGATGCATTGCGGCCACGTGCGCGTCGCCGACATCGGCATCGACGCACAGGTGCTGGACGAGATCGCGCCGCGGACCTTCGAGAACGATCCGGATTTCTGGGGCACCGCCTTTCCGGTGCCGCGCATCGACGGCCATAAATTCGCACGGGGCCACGTGCTGGCGGTCTCGGGCGATGCCGCCGCGACTGGCGCAGCGCGGCTCGCCGCCCGTGGCGCTTTGCGGGCCGGAGCCGGCCTCGTGACGCTGGCGACCCCGCGCGATGCGCTCGCGATCAATGCCAGCGCGCTCACCGCGGTGATGGTTCGGGCCTGCGACACAGCGGTCGAATTCGGCGCGTTGCTCGGCGACAAGCGCTACAACACCTGCCTGATCGGACCCGGCGCGGGCGTCGGCGATCGCACCTGCGATCTGGTCCACACGGCGCTTCACGCGCAGCGGCATCTGGTGCTGGACGCGGATGCGCTGACGAGCTTTGCCGCAAACCCCGAGCGGCTGTTTGAATCGATCAAGTCCTCTGAGGACAGTGCGGTCGTGCTGACGCCGCACGAGGGTGAATTTCCGCGCCTGTTCTCCGACCTCAGCAACAAACATCCGGGCCGCTCGAAGCTGGAGCGCGTCCGCGCCGCCGCCGAGCGCTGTGGTGCGGTCGTGCTGCTGAAGGGGCCGGATACCACCATCGCCGCGCCCGACGGGCGCGCCACCATCGCCGCCAACGCGCCGCCCTGGCTCGCCACCGCCGGCGCCGGCGACGTGCTCGCCGGCATCATCGCAGGACTTCTGGCGCAGGGCGTGCCGGCCTTCGAAGCCGCCAGCATCGGCGTCTGGATGCATGGCGAGGCGGGAAGCGAGGCGGGGCCCGGCCTGATCGCGGAGGACCTGACCGAGACGCTGCCGGCCGTGCACCGGCGGATCTATAATGCGCTCGGGGTGGAGTACTAGTGCTCAGGCTGCTCGCACTCACCGATATGGGCGAGGCCGCGCAGGTCCATCGGATTGCGTTTGACCGGGCGATGCCGTGGCTCGTTGGGCTGCACACACCTGACGAGGACAGCTGGTTTTACCGCGAGCGCGTTTTCACGACGTGCCGTGTGTGGGGACGGTTCGATGATGGCGTCCTGAGCGGGATCATCGCCTTCCGCGAAGGTTGGGTCGAGCAGCTCTATGTGCTTCCCGCCGCCCAGGGGTGCGGCGTCGGCACAGAACTCCTCGATGTCGCCAAGCGGGCCAGCGACCAGCTGGAGCTCTGGACCTTCGAGCGCAACGCGCCGGCGCGGCGCTTCTATGAGGCGCGCGGGTTCGCACTGGTTGAGCAGACCGACGGGGCGCGGAACGAGGAGCGGGAGCCCGACGCTCGCTACCTCTGGACGCGCCGGTAAGTCGCTCACTCCACCCCGTACCAGCGCACCAGCCGCGGCGCGGCCCAGTCGGTCACGACGGATTCGATCAGCCAGGGTCCGGGTGAGGTCGCCGCGAATGCGATGCGCTGGGTTTGGCCGGGCTCGATTGCGAGCGTGTCGAGCCAGTAGGGCTTCCAGCCGTCGTCGAGCTTGTCGAGCAGGCGAAAATGATGGCCGTGCAGGTGAAACACGATCGTGGCCGGTCCGGGGTTCTTGAGGGCCAGCACGACGGTGCGGCCGGTCCTGGCGCGGAAGGCCGGATTGGAGGAGACGGAGAAGCTTGCAGGCCGTGCCCAGCCGGCGTCGGGCGCGCCGAGCGCGACATCGAACCGCAGGGCGCCTTTGAGGTCGAGCTTCTCGGGGAGGTCGTTCAGGGGGAGCGGCTGTGGTGGCAGCAGCGGCGCGCGCCGCTCGAGCTTGCCTGATATCGTGAGGCTCCCGACCTGGCGCGCCTCCTTGCCGTCATGCAACAGGAATGGGGCCGATGTGGCCGCGTCCACGAAGGCGTCGGCGCGTGCGCCGGGGGCGAGCACCAGGGCGCCGTTGCGCGCCGGGAATGGCTCGGCCGGCTGTCCGTCGAGGGCCATCACCTGGACCTCGTGGCCTTCCAATTTGATCGCCAGAACAGAACGTTGCGAGCCGTTGATAAAGCGCAGCCGCAGCCGCTCGCCGGCCGCCGCTGAGAGTTCGAATGAAGTCCGCCCATTGAGCGTGAAGAGCGGTGTCGTGTCCTCGGGAACGCGGCCGGGCGGAAGCGCGGTCCCATCCGGCCGCAGGCGCCATTCCTCGATCAACAGGACCTCGTCGCGGTCGACAGGGACGCGATTTGTCTCGCCGGCGATGATCGGAAGCGGGCGCGCGGGCAGCTTCAGACCGTCTTCGAAGAGACGGAAGTCGGCTGCCAGAGTTCCTGCGTTTGGTATTGAAACAATTGAGGTTTCAGTCACATTCGGCGCAGTCGGCGTACGCCCTCGCAACGGGTCGGCCCCGGCCGGGCCATTCAGGCCGTACCAGACTGGCGCAAGCGGGACAGGCAGGTCGTTCCGGAAGACCACCTCGCAGCGGTCGCCTCGCTTGAGACGGACGTTCCCGATATGGCTTACGGCGGCCAGCTCCCAGATCGGTGTCGCCGGCTGACCCGGCCTGAGCGCCAGGGTTGCCGGCCTTGCCTGCAGGGCGAGCTGGGCGGTGACAGCGGGGGTTGCGCCGCCGGCGATCAGCCCGGCCGCGGAGGCTCCAAGTCCGGCTCCAAGTCCGGCTCCAAGTCCAGCTCCAAGTCCGGCCAAAACCTCACGCCGGGTCGGGTCAGAGATCCGCGTTTTCATGGCTTGATGCGGACCATGAAGCGCTGGATAAGTCCAGCCGTCGCGCCTACTTAAAGCCTGACTCTATCGGGCCATTTTTTTGCTGCGAACAGTCAGGCACATGCTATAAGCCCGGCCGCCCGCGGCATCGCGGCCGGTCTTGATGCAAATTCACGCGGGCGTGGCGGAACTGGTAGACGCGCTGGATTTAGGTTCCAGTGACGAAAGTTGTGGGGGTTCGAGTCCCTCCGCCCGCACCAAGCGCTTTCAGCGTTTGCACGGATTACCAAAGGGCTGCTTCCTCACGGAGTGTTTCCGGCGGAAGTGGTCCGATGAACCACCGGCGTTGAGGCGTCTTGCCTCGCGCCGGTTCGATTAATGACAGCGTCCCGACGCATGCGTGCCGGGGCCGAGCGAGAAGAAGATTGGACGCCATGCAGGTCACAGAAACCCTCTCGGAAGGTTTGAAGCACGAGTTCAAGATCAGCGTTCCCGCGTCTGATCTCGACGCCAAGGCTGGTGCCAAACTCGTCGATCTCAAGGACAAGGTCCGCATCAACGGCTTCCGCCCCGGCAAGGTGCCGGTCGCTCACCTGAAGAAGGTCTATGGCCGCTCGGTGATGGCCGAGACCATCGACCAGACCATCCGCGACACCAACACGCAGCTGTTCTCCGACCGTGGCTTCAAGCTTGCGACCGAGCCGAAGATCACCATGCCGAGCGAGCAGGCCGAGGTCGAGGAACTGCTCAACGGCAAGACCGATCTGACCTACACGGTCGCGATCGAAGTGGTGCCCGCGATCGCGCTCGCCGACTTCAAGAGCTTCCAGGTCGAGAAGCCCGTCGCTGACGTGTCCGACACCGATGTCGACGAAGCCATCAAGCGCATCGCCGACAGCAACCGCGGCTATGCGGCCAAGGCCGAGGGCGCCAAGGCCGAGTCGGGCGACCGCGTCACCATCAACTTCAAGGGCACCATCAACGGCGAAGTCTTCGAGGGCGGCACCGGCGAGGGCATCCAGGTAGCGATCGGTTCCAATACCTTCATCCCCGGCTTCGAGGAGCAGCTCACCGGCATCGGCGCGGGCGAGACGCGCACGCTGAAAGTGTCGTTCCCCAAGAACTACATGAACGACAAGCTCGCCGGCCAGCCGGCCGAGTTCGAGACCACCGCGACCTCGATCGAGGCGCCGCAGGACGTCGCGATCGATGACGAGTTCGCCAAGACGCTGGGCCTCGAATCGCTGGACAAGCTGAAGGAAGCCGCGCGCGAGCGTCTGGCTGCCGAGTTCGCCGGCGCGACGCGCCAGCGCGTCAAGCGTGCGCTGCTCGACCGCCTCGACGAGGCGCATCGCTTCGAAGCGCCGCCGTCGCTCGTCGACGAGGAGTTCAATCTGATGTGGAACTCGGTCAAGGCCGAGATGGATTCGGCCGGCAAGACCTTCGCGGACGAGGATACCACCGAAGACAAGGCCAAGGACGAGTACCGCAAGATCGCCGACCGCCGCGTTCGGCTCGGCCTCGTGCTGTCCGAGATCGGCGAGAAGAACAAGATCACCGTGACCGACGACGAGGTCGGCCGCGCCGTGATCGAGCGCGCTCGCTCGATGCCGGGCCGCGAGAAGGAAGTCTGGGACTATTACCGCAGCAACGCCCAGGCGCTGGCCCAGCTTCGTGCACCGATTTACGAGGACAAGGTCGTCGACTTCATCCTCGAGCTCGCCAACGTGACCGAGAAGAAGGTCTCGCGCGAGGACCTCTACAAGGACGAGGACGCGGAAAAGACCGCAGCCTGAAGGCTCTAGAGCGTTTTCGAGCGAAGTGGATACCGGTTCGCGTAAAGAAAACGCGTCAAACTTAGAATCTAGAGCCCCGTTCCGATTCAATCGGAACGGGGCTCTAGGAAAGCCTTCCATTAAGGATGATCAGCAAAGGGGCCCGGCTAGCCAACTGGCTGGCTGGGCCTGTTTGCGAGAATCAGCTTCAAGTGCCCCGTGGATTAAGCCTTAATTCGCTCCGCACTTGTCTGGCGCGAATTGGGCTATATCTGTCGGTACGCCCTGTACCCAAGTCTTATACCAAGCGTTCTACCTCTACCCACTTCCTGCATCACTGGCGTCCATCGGCCTTCCGGCAAATCCAGCCAAACTGGCAGCCAAGACTGGCAATGTCCGCCTCCTAAAACCCTAGGTGACTCATGCGCGATCCGGTTGAAACCTACATGAACCTCGTGCCCATGGTGGTCGAGCAGACCAACCGTGGCGAGCGCGCCTACGACATCTTCTCGCGCCTGTTGAAGGAGCGCATCATTTTCCTGACCGGGCCGGTCGAGGACGGCATGTCGACGCTGGTGGTCGCGCAGCTCCTGTTCCTTGAAGCGGAAAATCCGAAGAAGGAAATCTCGATGTACATCAACTCGCCGGGCGGCGTGGTGACGTCGGGCCTTGCGATCTACGACACCATGCAGTTCATCCGCCCGCCGGTCTCGACGCTGTGCACGGGCCAGGCCGCCTCGATGGGCTCGCTGCTGCTCTGCGCCGGCGAGAAGGACATGCGCTTCTCGCTGCCGAACGCGCGCATCATGGTGCATCAGCCCTCCGGTGGCTTCCAGGGCCAGGCCACCGACATCATGCTGCACGCGCAGGAAATCCTGAACCTGAAGAAGCGGCTCAACGAGATCTACGTGAAGCACACCGGTCAGACCTACAAGACGATCGAGGACGCGCTGGAACGCGACAAGTTCCTCACCGCGAACGACGCCAAGGAGTTCGGCCTGGTCGACAGGGTCATCGACAAGCGCGCCGAAGAGCCGGCGGCGAAACCGCAGTAACGCGAACGGGGCTGCAACATCGATCCCTGGAATACCTATGGGGATTTCTCGGGATCGTCAGGGCGACGTTCACGTTAACGGCGCACTACGCGGCGGCGCAAAAAACAGTCTTGCGCCCCGCGACAGGCAGAAAGTTCCGCTTTCGTGCTTGTTTTTCGTGGCAATCCAGCAACTCCGGGGCGATTTCGATCACTTCGTCCGTGCCAAGACGTGAAATCACGGTATTGTCACGGGTAGCCAGCGCCCCCTCGATTAGCGAATTCTTGATAGTCGGGTGACAGCATGGTTGGCTACGATTGATCGGCTATGATCGCGGAGAATCGAGTGACCGTGATTCGCACGGGATCTAACGCGTAGGGTCTTTTTTGGTACGGAATTTGCTCTATTTGAACTTCATACGGCATGCGTGCCGGAATGGAGCGATCGAGCGGAGCGGGATCGAACCGCGGACGGAGACATGAATGAGTAAGGTCGGCACGAGCGACTCCAAGAACACACTGTATTGCTCGTTCTGCGGCAAGAGCCAGCACGAAGTCCGCAAACTGATCGCGGGTCCCACGGTCTTCATCTGCGACGAGTGCGTTGAGCTCTGCATGGACATCATCCGCGAGGAAAACAAATCCTCGCTCGTGAAGTCGCGCGACGGCATTCCGACGCCGAAGGAAATCTGCAAGGTCCTGGACGATTACGTCATCGGCCAGAGCCATGCGAAGAAGGTCCTGTCGGTCGCGGTGCACAATCACTACAAGCGCCTCAACCACCAGACCAAGCACAACGACGTTGAGCTCGCGAAGTCGAACATCCTGCTGATCGGTCCGACCGGTTCGGGCAAGACGCTGCTCGCGCAGACGCTCGCCCGCATCCTGGACGTGCCGTTCACGATGGCCGATGCCACGACGCTGACCGAAGCCGGCTATGTCGGCGAGGACGTCGAGAACATCATCCTGAAGCTGCTCCAGGCCGCCGACTACAATGTCGAGCGCGCCCAGCGCGGCATCGTCTACATCGACGAAATCGACAAGATCAGCCGCAAGTCCGACAATCCCTCGATCACGCGCGACGTGTCGGGTGAGGGCGTGCAGCAGGCGCTGCTGAAGATCATGGAAGGCACGGTGGCTTCGGTCCCGCCGCAGGGCGGCCGCAAGCATCCGCAGCAGGAGTTCCTGCAGGTGGATACCACCAACATCCTGTTCATCTGCGGCGGTGCGTTCGCCGGCCTCGAGAAGATCATCTCGGCGCGCGGGCGGTCGACCTCGATCGGCTTCGCCGCCCAGGTGCTCGCGCCGGAGGATCGCCGTACCGGCGAGATCTTCCGCCACGTCGAGCCTGAGGACCTCCTGAAGTACGGTCTCATCCCCGAATTCGTCGGCCGTCTGCCGGTCGTGGCGACGCTCGAGGATCTGGACGAGACTTCGCTGAAGAAGATCCTCACCGAGCCGAAGAACGCGCTGGTGAAACAGTACCAGCGGCTGTTCGAGATGGAGAACATCGAGCTGACCTTCGCCGACGAGGCGCTTGGCGCGGTCGCCCGCAAGGCGATCGAGCGCAAGACCGGCGCGCGTGGTCTGCGTTCGATCCTCGAGGCGATCCTGCTCGAGACCATGTTCGACCTGCCGGGCCTGGAAGGTGTGGAAGAAGTCGTGATTTCGCGCGAAGTCGTGGAAGGTACGGCCCGTCCGCTCTACATCTACGCCGATCGGTCCGATCGCGCCGTCGAGAACGCCAGCGCCTGATTTGCGGCGCTGGAACGCTCCAATCGTCTTTGATAGTAGCGGCTGCGGAATGGTTCTCCGCAGCCGATGTTGCGTCGCTTATACGCGTGCGTAAGCGCCTGATGGCGCGCGTCTTTCAATGACTTGACACCCCCCCGGTCGATAGCCACCTAATGTCGACGGCGAGCGAAAATTCTCTTCAAGATTCGCCTCAGTTCCGATCCGGCAAGCCCGGTCCAACCTTAGAATGGTAGGCCGGTTTTGTGGATCACCTCGGCACCTTGTGGCGGTTGCGCATGAGCATGGCGGGCTGCGTGCAAGGGGGTAAAGCAAAAGGAAAAGGCCATGACTAATCCAAAACCCCGGCCAACCATCGTCCATGGCGAAACGCACGCCTATCCCGTGCTGCCGCTGCGCGACATCGTCGTCTTCCCGCACATGATCGTTCCGCTCTTCGTCGGTCGCGAGAAGTCGATCCGCGCGCTCGAAGAGGTGATGAAGAACGACGCGCTGATCATGCTCGCGACGCAGAAGAACGCGTCCGACGATGATCCGGCGCCCGATGCCATTTACGAGACCGGTACGCTCGCCAGCGTGCTTCAGCTCTTGAAGCTTCCCGACGGCACCGTGAAGGTGCTGGTCGAAGGGCTCGAGCGTGCGCGCGTGCAGAAATACACCGATCGCAGCGAGTACTACGAAGCGACCGCGATTGCGCTCGCCGACACCGATGCGAAGTCGGTCGAGGCGGAGGCACTGTCGCGCTCGGTCGTGTCCGATTTCGAGAGCTATGTGAAGCTCAACAAGAAGATCTCGGCCGAGGTCGTCGGGGTCGTGCAGGCGATCACCGATTTCGCCAAGCTCGCCGACACCGTTGCCTCGCATCTCGCCGTCAAGATTGCGGATCGCCAGCAAATCCTGGAGACGCTGTCGGTCACCACGCGCCTCGAGAAGGTGCTGGGCCTGATGGAGAGCGAGATCTCGGTGCTGCAGGTCGAGAAGCGCATCCGCTCGCGCGTCAAGCGCCAGATGGAGAAGACCCAGCGCGAGTATTATCTCAACGAGCAGATGAAGGCGATCCAGAAGGAGCTCGGCGACGACGACGGTCGCGACGAACTCGCCGATCTCGAAGAGAAGATCTCCAAGACCAAGCTCTCCAAGGAAGCGCGCGAGAAGGCGCAGCATGAATTGAAGAAGCTGCGCCAGATGTCGCCGATGTCCGCGGAAGCGACCGTCGTGCGCAACTATCTGGATTGGCTGCTGTCGATCCCGTGGAACAAGAAGTCCAAGGTGAAGAAGGATCTGGAATCGGCGCAGGCGGTTCTGGATGCCGATCACTACGGGCTGGAGAAGGTCAAGGACCGTATCGTCGAGTATCTCGCGGTGCAGTCGCGCGCCAACAAGCTGACGGGCCCGATCCTCTGCCTCGTCGGACCGCCCGGCGTCGGCAAGACCTCGCTCGGCAAGTCGATCGCGAAGGCGACCGGACGTGAGTTCGTGCGCGTCTCGCTCGGCGGCGTGCGCGATGAGGCCGAGATCCGCGGTCACCGCCGCACCTATATCGGCTCGATGCCCGGCAAGATCATCCAGTCGATGCGGAAGGCGAAGTCGTCCAATCCGCTGTTCCTGCTGGACGAGATCGACAAGATGGGCGCCGATTTCCGCGGCGATCCGTCTTCGGCGCTGCTCGAGGTCCTGGACCCCGAGCAGAACGGGACCTTCAACGACCACTACCTCGAGGTCGACTACGATCTGTCCAACGTGATGTTCATCACGACCGCGAATACGCTCAATATTCCGGGGCCGCTGATGGACCGCATGGAGATCATCCGGATCGCGGGCTACACCGAGAACGAGAAGGTCGAGATCGCACGCAAGCATCTGATCCCGAACGCGGTGTCCAAGCACGGCCTGGACTCCAAGGAGTTCTCGATCGACGACGACGCGCTGCTGCTGTTGATCCGCCGCTACACCCGCGAAGCGGGCGTGCGTAATCTGGAGCGTGAGCTCTCCACACTCGCCCGCAAGGCGGTGAAGGAGCTGATGATCTCCAAGAAGAAGTCGGTCAAGGTCACCGAGAAGACTCTGGAAGAGTTGCTCGGCGTGCCGAAGTACCGCTTCGGCGAGATCGAGAGCGAGCCGCAGGTCGGTATCGTCACGGGCCTTGCCTGGACCGATGTCGGCGGCGAGCTGTTGACCATCGAAGGCGTCATGATGCCCGGCAAGGGCAAGATGACGGTCACGGGCAATCTGCGCGACGTGATGAAGGAATCGATCTCGGCGGCGGCGTCCTACGTGCGCTCGCGTGCGATCGTCTACGGCATCGAGCCGCCGCTGTTCGACCGGCGCGACATCCACGTGCACGTGCCGGAAGGCGCGACGCCGAAGGACGGTCCGTCGGCGGGCGTGGCGATGGCCACCGCGATCATCTCGGTCATGACCGGCATTCCGGTCCGCCACGATGTCGCGATGACCGGCGAGATCACGCTGCGCGGCCGTGTGTTGCCGATCGGCGGCCTGAAGGAGAAGCTGCTGGCCGCTGCCCGCGGGGGCATCAAGACGGTGCTGATCCCCGAGGATAACGCCAAGGATCTCACGGAGATTTCCGATGCGATCAAGGGCGGCATGGAGATCATCCCGGTGTCACGTCTGGACGACGTCGTCGCCAAGGCCTTGGTGAAGAAGCCGGTGCCGATCGTCTGGGAAGAGGACACCAAGGTGACGGTGAAGCCGGACGGGGACGAGGCCGCCGGCGGACTGACCGCTCACTAAGGTTCAGCGAAAGATGATAAAACGGCGCCTTCGGGCGCCGTTTTTGTTTTGGGGGCAGGGATCAGGGCGATGCAGATCGACGGGGCAGTGCCATTGCGGGCAGATCACCTTCGAGGCCGAGATCGATCCCGAGACGGTGTCGGTCTGCCATTGCCGGGATTGTCAGACCCTGACGGGATCGCCGTTCCGGGTGACCGCGATCTGTAGCAACGCCGACGTCATGCTGACCAGCGGCACGCCAAAAGTCTACGGCAAGCGCGGCGACAACGGCCGGATGCGCTTCCAGCACTTCTGCGCCGACTGCGGTTCCCCGCTGTTCACCAGCGGCGAGGGCGACCAGGCTGACGATTGGGGTATCCGCTGGGGCTCAATCCGGCAGCGCGACAAATTGCGGCCCGTCAGGCAGATCTGGTGCCAGTCGGCGGCGGTGTGGATCGACGCGGTGCCGTTGCTGCCGGGGAGGCCGGGGGATTAGGCTGGCTTGCCAAGCCGAAGCTCGCCGCAAAAAGCCCGCCTTCGCCCGTTGGGATTCGGCGTGGCAGCCTGCGTCGCTGCGCGAGCGCGGGCTGGTGGGCGGTCACGGATTCGAACCGCGGACCCTCTCGGTGTAAACGAGATGCTCTAACCAGCTGAGCTAACCGCCCCAAGGCGCCTCTTTAGCCCTCCCGCGGGTGTTCGAGCAAGGCCCGAACGCATCGCAAACAGGGCTCGAGCAAGACCGCCTTTGTGATGATTGTCACAGGCGTCCGCCCGCGAGTCGGCCAATGTCCCCCGCAATTCACGATGGAGGGGTGGCCAATGTGTGCTCTGCTGGACCTCATCTACCGACATTGTTGCCGAGCGTGTTTGAGCGAAGCGCGACGCATGAGCCGCCGCGGCTCGATCATTCCAATTTGGTAGTTCCGGCTGACGGCGCGCCGATTTGGCCGCAGGCGGCTGTCCTGCCTCGTTGCGCCTGGCATCGGACGCCCACGAGCCGCCCTCCAAGGGTCCAAAATTGCCCTTTTTCGGTCATCTTTTTGATCGCCATCCGAACCAACGTGACGGCTCCCTGTGGCAGCGTGGAGTATCGCCGTGATGAGTGATCTTCGCATCAAGCTGGAAAGGTACGAGTCGAAAGCCGCCCACTGCATGAAAGCGGCTCAAGAAGCTCCTGATGAGGCCGGTCGGGCCTTCTACGAGGAGCTTGCCAACTATTACGACGAGCTGGCAGCCGACTTTCGCCGCGTCCTCGCCAAGCGAACCGGAGTTTCGCTCGCGGCCGAATGATCCGGCGTAGCGCAGGTCGGCAGTTGAAGACCTCGGCGGTCCGTCAACCTCTGACGCCGTGTCGTGCGGCGTGAACGCAAGAACGTCTCGCTGACAGGTGGACCGAACAGGCCGCCTCAGTTGACGGCGTCCTTGCTTTTCGGCATCGGGGTCTTTCGACCAAGCTGCCGGAGGGGATCCATGGAACAGCCAAGCGGACACGCAGAGAATGCCGACCAGATCGCCTATTGGAACGGTCCGAGCGGGCAGCGCTGGGCCGATCGGCACGCGGCCCAGGAAAGCTTGCTCGGCCCCATCGCCGCCGTGCTGATCGATCGCGCCAAGCCGAAGCCGGGCGAGCGCGTTCTCGATGTCGGCTGCGGCTCCGGCGCGACGACGTTCGCGTTCGCGAAGGCTGTCGCGCCCGATGGCTTCGCGCTCGGCCTCGACGTCTCCGACCCGATGCTGGCGCAGGCGCGCGCGTTTGCGCCAAAAGGCCTGCCGCTCGATTTCGTGCTGGCGGATGCGACGGTCCATCCGTTCGAGCCGGCGAGCTTTGACCTGTTGGCATCGCGCTTCGGCGTGATGTTCTTCGCCGATCCCATTGCGTCCTTCACCAACCTCCGCCGCGCGCTGAAGCCGACCGGACGGCTCGCCTTCGCCTGCTGGCGCGAGCCGAAGGAAAATCCGTGGATGATGGCGCCGCTGATGGCGGTCTACAAACATGTCCCGAAGATGCCGCCGGTCGGGCCGGAAGAGCCGGGCCCGTTCGCCTTCGCCTCGGAGGAGCGCGTGATGCGCATCCTGAAAGGCGCGGGCTTCGTGGACGTGGCGATGGAGCCGCACAATCTCGCGATGGATGTCGCCATCGGCGGCGGGCTCGATGCCGCCGTGGACGGCGCGCTCCAGATCGGCCCGGCCAGCCGCGCGCTCCAGGGCCATCCGCCGGAGACCTATGCCGCCGCAAAAGCCTCGATCCGCGAGATGCTCGCGCCGTTCCTCAAAGGACAGAGCGTGGCGCTCCAGGGCGCAATCTGGATCGTGACGGCGAAGGCGGCGTAGGCGCCGCTCTCTCTCGACGTCGTCATTGCGAGGAGCGAAGCGACGATGTGGAGGCGTTGTGCCCATTACACCACATCATCCGGCGCGAGCGCGCAGCCATTGTCGGGATGCGTCTCGATCTGGAGCGTGGTGTGGCCGATGCGGAAGGACGCCCTCAGCATCTGCGCCGTCTCCATCAGGAATGCATCGCCGGCTCCGGTGGGCATGACGAGATGGCAGGTCAGTGCCGTCTCGGTGGTCGAGATCGGCCAGACGTGGAGGTCGTGGATTCCCGAGACGCCGGGCCGCTCCAGCAGAAAGATCTTGATCGCGGCGATGTCGGTGCCCCTGGGCGCCGCAGCCATCGACATGTCGATGGAGCCGCGCAGCAGGCTGGTGGTGCTCCACAGGATGGTGGCGCAGATGACGAGGCTGGTGACGGGATCGAGCCAGAGCCAGCCGGTCCAGATGATCAGCGCCGCCGAGACCACGACGCCGAGCGAGACCGCGGCGTCGGCCGCCATGTGCAGATAGGCGCCTTCGATGTTGATGTCGTCCTTGCGTCCGCGCGCGAACAGCATGGCGGTAAAACCGTTGATGAGGATGCCGATGCCGGCGACCACCATCACGGTGACGCCCGCGACCGGCTCCGGCTCGCGCAGCCGCAAGATCGCTTCCCAGCCGATCGCGCCGGTCGCGACCAGCAGGAACACCGCGTTCGCGAGCGCCGCCAGGATGGTGGAGGCGCGAAAGCCGTAGGTGAAGCGGCCGCTCGGCGCGCGCCGTGCCGCGATCGATGCGCACCAGGCCACGACCAGGCCGAGCACGTCGCTGAGATTGTGGCCGGCGTCGGCGAGCAGGGCGGTGGAGTTGCCGATATAGCCGTAGATCGCCTCGGCCACGACCAGCGCGGTGTTGAGCGAAATGCCGATCGCGAATGCCGTGCCGAAATCGGCGGGCGCATGGACATGCGCGTGGCCAGGACCATGGTTATGTCCGTGGTCATGCGCGTGGCCGGCATGATCATGGTGGTGATGACCGTGATGGTCGTGGCTGCCCAAATCTAGCGCTCCCCGGACGCCGCCAAATCAGGCGCCATTGTAGGCGTTTCGGCAGCCGCGTCACGCCGGAACAGCGCATAGAGCGCCGGCAGCACCAGCAACGTCAGCACGGTCGAGGAGATGATGCCGCCGATCACCACGGTCGCCAGCGGACGCTGCACCTCGGCGCCGGCGCCGGTGGCGAGCGCCATCGGCACGAAGCCGAGGGAGGCGACCAGCGCGGTCATCAGCACTGGGCGCAGCCGCGTCAGCGCACCTTCGCGTACCGCGTCGGCCACGGGGCGCCCCTCGCTGCGCAGCCGCTCGATGAAGGCGATGATGACGAGGCCGTTGAGAACGGCCACGCCCGACAATGCGATGAAGCCGACACCGGCGCTGATCGACAGCGGGATGTCGCGCAGCAGAAGCGCCGCGACGCCGCCCGTCAACGCCAGCGGCACGCCGGAGAACACCAGAGCCGCATCCGCCGCCGATCCCATGCCCATAAACAGCAGCAGGAACACCAGCAGCAGCGCCACCGGTACCACGATCATCAGCCGCTTGGTCGCCGAGACCAGCTGCTCGAACTGGCCGCCCCAGCCGATCCAATAGCCCGGCGGCAGCTTGACCTTCTCGGCGACGGCGGCTTCCGCCTCGCTCACGAAGGAGCCGAGGTCGCGCGCGCGGACATTGGCGGTGACGACGATGCGCCGCTTGCCGTTCTCGCGGCTGATCTGGTTCGGACCGGGCGTCGCATCGACAGTTGCGACCGACGACAGCGGAACATAGCGCATCTGGGCAAGGGGAGAGGCGGTCAGCGCTGTTCGAACGGCGGTGCCGCTTGCTGCTTCCTCGCTCGGCGGCAGCGGGATCGGGATGGCCCGGATCGCGTCGAGATTGCCGCGCAGATGTTCCGGCAGGCGCACGACGATATCGAAACGGCGGTCGCCCTCGAACAGCTTGCCTGCCGATTTGCCACCGACCGCGATCTCGACGATGCCCTGCACCTCACCGATGCTGAGCCCGTATCGGGCGAGCGCCTGGCGGTCGAGCCGGACGGTGAGGATCGGCAGGCCCGAGACCTGCTCGATCTTGACGTCGCTGGCGCCGCGGATGCTGCGGATTGCGGCCTCGACCTGCTTTGCCGCGCCCTGGAGGATGTCGAGGTCGTCGCCGAAGACCTTGATGCCGACGTCGCTACGCACGCCGGAGATCAGCTCGTTGACACGGAACTGGATCGGCTGGGAGATTTCATAGGCGCTGCCGGGAATGTCGTCGGCAGCGTGGTCGATAGCCTCGATCACCTCCGATTTCGGCTTGTCCGGATCGGGCCATTCCGCGCGCGGCTTCAGCATGATGTAGCCGTCTGTCTGCGCCGGCGACATCGGGTCGGTCGCGATTTCGGCGGTGCCGATGCGGGTGAAGAATTCCTTCACCTCGGGAATCTCCTTGATGCGCTTTTCCAGCGCCTTTTGCAGATCCAGCGACTGCGTGAGGCTGGTGCCGGGAATCCGGATCGAGGCCAGCGCGACGTCGCCTTCGTCCAGGCTCGGGATGAACTCGCCGCCCATGCGTGCGGCGGCAATGCCGCTTGCGACCACGATGATGGCGGCCATGACGGTGACCGCGACCCGATTGTCGATCGCGAGGCGGAGCAGGGGGAGATAAATGCGCTTCGCCACCCGCATGAACAGGTTTTCGTGTTCGGACACCTTGCCGGTGACGAAGATGGCAACCGCCGCCGGCACGAAGGTGATGGAGAACAGCACCGCGGCGCCGAGTGCCATCAGCACGGTCAGCGCCATCGGCGTGAACATCTTGCCCTCGACGCCGGTCAGCGTCAGCACGGGCAGGTAGACAACGGCAATGATCAGCGTTCCGAACAAGCTCGGCTTGATGACCTCGCGCGACCCGCGCAGGATCGCGCGCAGCCGTTCGGGAGTGGAGAGCAGGCCGCCTTTCTGGCGTTGCGCCTCGGCCAGCATGCGCAGGCAGTTCTCGACGATGATCACGGCGCCGTCGACGATGATGCCGAAATCGATCGCACCCAGGCTCATCAGGTTCGCGCTGACTTTTGTTTCGACCATGCCGGTGATCGTCATGGCCATGGAGAGCGGAATGACGCAGGCCACCACGAGCGCGGCGCGGATGTTTCCGAGGATCAGAAACAGCACGGCCACGACCAGGGCCGCACCTTCCAGGAGGTTGTTTTCGACCGTGCGGATGGTGGCCTCGACCAGATGGGTGCGGTCGTAGACGGTCCGGGTCACGACGCCGTCGGGCAGCGATTTGGCGATCTCGTCGAGACGGGCTGCGACGCGGCGCGCCACGCTGCGGCTGTTCTCGCCGATCAGCAGCATGGCGGTGCCGAGCACGGTTTCCTCGCCGTCGCGCGTCGCCGCTCCCGTGCGGAGGTCTCGGCCTTCCTTGACGGTGGCGACATCCCTGATCCTGACGGGATTGCCGCCCCGCGAGCCGATCACGATGTCCTGGATCTCGCTGATGTTGCCGACCTGGCCCGGGGAGCGCACGAGATACTGCTCGCCGTTGCGTTCGATATAGCCGGCGCCGACATTGGCGTTGTTGGCGGCGAGCGCCGTCATGACGTCGCGAAAGCCGAGCCGGTAGGCCATCAGCTTGCCGGGGTCCGGCAGCACGTGGAACTGCCGCTCGAAGCCGCCGATGGTGTTGACCTCGATCACCCCCGGCACGTTGCGAAGCTGCGGCCGGATGATCCAGTCCTGCACGGTGCGCAGATCGGTCAGCGAATAGTCGTGACCGCCTTGCGTCTTCGCGCCCGCTTTTGCCTCGACGGTGTACATGAAGATTTCGCCCAAGCCGGTCGAGACCGGGCCCATCGCGACCTCGACGCCCGCCGGAAGCTGGTCCTTCACCTGCTGGATGCGCTCGCCCACGAGTTGGCGGGCAAAATAGATGTCGGTGCCGTCCTTGAACACGACCGTCACCTGGCTCAGGCCGTAGCGCGACAGCGAGCGGGTGTAATCGAGCTTCGGCAGGCCGCCCATCGCGGTCTCGACGGGGAAGGTGATGCGCTGCTCGGTTTCGAGTGGCGAGTAGCCGGGCGCGCGGGTGTTGATCTGGACCTGGACGTTGGTGATATCGGGGACGGCGTCGATCGGCAGGCGCTGGAAATTCCACGCTCCGAAAGCGACGGCGCCGAGCGCGAGCAGGAGGACCAGCCAGCGCTGCTGAAGCGAGACGGCGATGAGACGCTCAATCATGTTCCGCCTCGCCCTTGCCCATCTCCGCCTTCACGACAAAACTGTTCTCCGCGACGTAGTGCTCGCCGGCCGAAAGACCCGCCTTGATCTCGACATGGCGCGGATCGGAATCTCCGAGTTCCACGGGACGCGCCTCGATCTTGTCGCCGTCCTCGCGGACGAACACGATGGTTCTGTTCTCCAGCGTCTGGATCGCGCTTCGGCGTACGGCGACCGCGACGTTGCGCGCGGCGAGGATCAGCCGCGCCGTGACGAACAGGCCGGGACGCAGGCGCCCGTCTGGATTTGCGAGCACCACGCGGGCGAGCGCGGTCTGGGTCTCGCTGCTGCCGATCGGCGCCATGTAGGAGATCGTGCCCTTGATCTCGCCGCGGCCGTCGTCGGGATCGATCAGCACCTCGTCATTGAGACGAACGCGCCGGAGGTCCTGCCGGTAGATCGACAGGTCGACCCAGATCGTCGAGAGGTCGGCGACCACAAAGGCCGGCTTCTGCTCGGAGGCGTATTCGCCGAGCGAGATCTGCCGCTCGATGATGGTGCCGGCGATCGGCGCCTTCAGCTCGTAGACGGTGAGGCTCTGGTTGCTCTCGATCGCGGCGAGCAGATCGTCCTTGCCGACCCTGTCGCCGATGCGCTTCTGGATCGATTTGGCGATCCCCGGAAAGCGCGGCGTCACCTGCACGACGGCTTCCTGGTTGGCGCGCAAGATGCCGTTGAAGGACAGCGTATCGGTCAGCGTCGCACTCCCGGCCTCCGCCAGCGTGACACCGGCGGCCGCCAGCTTGACGTCGGAGATGCGGATGCGGTCGGCGCCGTGCTCGTCCTGCTCGACATGGTCGTTCGGCTTCTCCGGCTTCTTGTCCGCGGCATGCTCGGTGTGCGTGACCCCGGCAGGGGCGAGCAGGGAATAGCCGTAAGCGCCGAGTGCTGCGGCAAGGATGGCAATGACGATGGTGGAGGATGTTTTCATCGCGCGCTCTCCCGGGCCAGCGCAAAGGGATTGCCGACGAGGCCTTCGATGGTCGCAACGCCGGCATGGAAGTTCTGCAGCGCCTCCTGCTCGCGCAGCCGCGCCTGGGTGACGCTCGCCTGGGCGTCGAGCACTTCGAGCAGGGAGAAGCGGCCCTGGCCGTAGCCCTGCGCGATCGCCTCCGAGGCTTCTGTGGCTTTCGGAATCGCGGTCTCGCGCAGCACCGCGAGCTCGCGCAGCGAGCCCTGGAGCGAGTCGTAGGCGCGGCCGGCGACCACGATCAGCGTGTTGCGGTTGGCCTCGCGCTCGGCCCTGGTCTTGGCGAGGCTTTCCTGCGCCGAGAGGATGTTGCCCTGGTTCTGGTCGAACACGGGAATCGGCACCGAGACGGTGAGGCGCACCGCGTCGTCATTGGTCTCGTTGAAATGGCGCCATCCCGCCGCGATCCGCACGTCGGGATAGGGCCTTAAGCGCGCCATCAACAGCTCGGCGTTGCGCTGGGCATAGACCGCGGTCCAGCGCACCAGCTGCGGATTGGCGTCGATGGCGGCCACGACCGACTGGAACGTCGGCGTCTTTCCCGTGGTATCGAGCCGGCCGGAGACCTCGCCGAACTTTGCCGCGGGATCCCCCATCAGCACCGCAAGCTCGCGCCTGGCGCTCGCCAGCGTTGCCTTGAAGCGTTCGCGGTCGGCCTTCACCAGGGCGGACGCGACCTCGGCGCGGCCGGTCTCTGCCGGCGAGGAGGCGCCGGCCTCGACGCGGCGGCGCAGCAGCGGCGTCAGCCGGTCGATCGCGGCGATCTGCTCGTCGAGGATCTGGATGCGCCGCTGCGCGCCGAGCACGCTGAGGAAGGCGATCGCAGTCTCCGACAACACCTCCAGCCTGACCGCCTTGCGCTGGATCGCGGCCACCTCGATGCCGGCGGCGCCCGCGGCGATCCGCGCATCACGCTTGCCGAACAGCTCGAAGGCCTGGCTGATCTGGAGCGTGGTCTCGGCCGATCTCGTGCCGCGATAGATGCCCGATCCGAACGAATTGTCCTGTTCATAGGACAGTTCCGGATTGAGCAGCGCGCCGGCCTGGATGCGCTGCCCCGTGGCGATGCCGACGTCGCGCTCTGCCGCGGTGAGCCGCGGGCTCGCGGCCAGCGCGCGCGACAGCGCGCTCCGCATCGTCAGCGTCTGGGCGTGGGCGTGCTGCGTCAGCCAGGGGCTGACGAAAATCGCCATCGCGCACGCCAGGCGCGCGGCAGTCCGTCTGCAAGACATGAAGGTGACCTGTGAACAATCGTATCGTGGGCGCGCAGGCGCCCGGCTGATCAGTTCAGGTCAGGTGTTTGGGGGGCGGAGAGTCGGTGTCGGGCGCAATGCCGAGCAGCGCAGGCTCACGCTGCGGGATCGGTGCGGCAACGATGTCGGCGGCGGATCCAGGCTGCAGCGGCTGCGCGACGGCGACCGAGAAGCAGCCGTGGCAGTGATGGCCGCCGAAGGCCTTGTGATCGCCATGGCCCGCAGAACCGTCTTCGACAATCGAGGCGATCTCCGAGCCGCCGGAGGGGCTGGTGACATCGATGTCGTGCGCGCCATGGAGCGCGCCGGACAGCAGATAGGTGATTGCGAGACACGCAGCCAACAGCCCGCGCCAGTTGCGCAGGCGAAACAATCTGATCGGGCGGCGGATCGCAGTCACGAAGTCACTCTGGTTACGTCCGGGTTCGTAGCATGGCGACCGGAACAGTGTCGACCCGCAATAATGTTACGTGTGCGGAACTGAACGTCGCACCCGCATGTGTCCACGCGATTGCAAGCAGCGACGTCCGTTCATCGCCATCGTTGCGGTCCCATGGTAAGATAGAAACGACGAGAGGGAGCTCGGAATGCCCGAAGAGTCTTGCTGCTCGCACGATGCGTGCTGCGGGGAAGCCGCCAAAGCCCGTGTGGAGGAAGTCGCCGCGTCAGGCTGCGCCGACTGCTGCTCGGCGGGCGTTCCGGTCTTCGACGGGCTCGATCCGCGATACAAGCGCGTGCTGTGGACCGTCATCGCCATCAACGCGGCGATGTTCGTGAGTGAAATGGCGGCGGGCCATTTGGCCGGCTCCCAGGCTCTCAAGGCCGACGCTCTCGACTTCCTCGCCGACACGGTCACCTACGGCCTGAGCCTTTCGGTGATCGGCGCGAGCATCAAGACGCGTGCCACCGCCGCGTTGTTCAAGGGGTTGTCGCTCAGTGCCATGGCCGCCTGGGTGTTCGGGTCAACGCTCTATCAGACCCTGGTCCTGGGGCTCCCGCGTGCGGAGCTGATGGGAGCGATGAGCCTGGCCGCGCTGGCAGCGAACCTGACCTCGGTTCTCTTGCTTGCGCGCTACAAGGACGGCGACGCCAATGTGCGGTCGGTATGGCTCTGCTCGCGCAATGACGCGATCGGCAACGTCATCGTGATGGTCGCTGCCATCGGTGTATTTGGAACCGCGACGGCATGGCCCGATCTGGCTGTCGCCGCGGTAATGGCTGGAATCTTCCTGACCTCGTCGCTGCAAATCTTGCGGCAAGCATGGGCAGAGTATCGCGGTGGGCAAGCTGCCGTGACTGCCTGAGGGTGGCCTTTGCGCGCGATCCAAACGCGGAAAGGCCCCAGCCCGGGGCTGACCGGCTGAGGCCTTATGTGCTCACATTCTCATCCTTGGGACTTGAGACGCTAACGCGCCCCGTACTGGATCGTTCCGCAGGGCTCGGAATTATTTTGCCCTGCTGCCGGGGGTAGCAGCGTTCCTACGCCTTCTCCTCCCAGATCATCGCGAGATGCACGATCGTCTGCACCGCCTTTTCCATGTCCTGCCGGCTGACCCATTCGAGCCGCGAATGAAACGCGTGCTCGCCGGCGAAGATGTTGGGGCAGGGCAGGCCCATGAAGGACAGGCGCGAGCCGTCGGTGCCGCCGCGGATCGCGGTGCGCATCGGGCGCAGGCCGGCACGGCGGATCGCCTCGATCGCGTATTCGAGGATGTGCGGGTGACGGTCGATCACCTGCTTCATGTTGCGGTACTGCTCCCTGACCTCGAACTTGTAGGTCGAGCGCGGATAGTCCTTCATCACGTCCTTGACGATGTTCTCGAGCAGGACTTCCTTCTCCTTCAGCCCTTCCTCGGTGAAGTCGCGCACGATGAAGGAGAGCGTCGCCTGCTCCAGCGCACCGTCGATGCCGATCGGATGCAGGAAGCCCTGCTTGCCTGACGTCGTCTCGGGCGAGCAGCCTTCCTTTGGCAGCCGCTCGATGATGGCGGCTGCGATCTTGATCGCGTGCTCCATCTTGCCTTTGGCGTAGCCTGGATGGGCGCTGACGCCGTTGATGGTGATGGTGGCGCCGTCGGCCGAGAAGGTCTCGTCCTCGACGCTGCCGGCGCTCTCGCCGTCCATGGTGTAGCCGAAATCGGCGCCGAGCTTCTTCAGGTCGACATTGTCGACGCCGCGGCCGATCTCCTCGTCCGGCGTGAACAGGATCTTGACGGTGCCGTGCTTCACATCGGGGTTGTTGATGAAGAAATGCGCGGCATCCATGATCTCGGCGACGCCGGCCTTGTTGTCGGCGCCCAAGAGCGTGGTGCCGTCGGTGGTGATGATGTCGTTGCCGATCTGGTTCTTCAGCGCGGGATGTTCAGTGAAGCGGATCACCTGGCTGGTATCGCCCGGCAGGGTGATATCGCCGCCGCGATAGTCCTTCACCAGCTGCGGCTTGACGTCCTTGCCGGTCACGTCGGGCGAGGTGTCCATGTGCGAGCAGAAGCAGATCACCGGCACCTTCTTGTCGGTGTTGGCCGGGATCGTTCCGTAGACGTAGCCGAAGTCGTCGAGATGCGCGTCGGCGACGCCCATGGCCTTCAGCTCGGCGGCGAGCACGCGGCCGAGATCTTTCTGTTTCTCGGTCGAGGGCGAGGCCGGGGATTCCGGATCGGACTGGGTGTCGATGGTGACGTAGCGCAGGAAGCGTTCGGTCACGGTGTGCGAAAAGGAGAGGGAGGACATTTCTGGTCAAACCGCCGGATCTTGGGGAAGCAAGGCTTGGGGGAAGCAGGCGGTATATCAGAAAAGCGGGCCGTGATGCGGCCAGAACGAAGCGGATCAGGCTTAACGAAACGTAGCTGCTAGATCGCTTCCTTGAGCTCCTTGACCGGGCGGAAGGCCACCTTCTTGCTGGCCTTGATGTGGATCGCCTCGCCGGTGGTGGGGTTGCGGCCGGTGCGGGCGGCGCGCTTGCGGACCTGGAGGATGCCGAGCCCGACGATGCGGACGCGGTCGCCCTTCTTGAGGTGCTTGGCGATCAGATCGACCATATCGGTCAGGACGGCCTCGGCGTGCTTCTTCGAAAGGTCCTGGCTCTCCGCGATGTCAGCGGCGAGGTGCTTGAGCGTGATGGTGGCGGGAGCGGCTGCCTTCTTCGCCGAATCCTTCTTGGCCGAATCCTTCTTAGCCATGTCTGGCCTCCTCAATGACAGGGAAGCCCCGGAAAAGCCGGTCAAGCGTGGGGATCCCTCCAAGTCCTGGAAGGCCTAGACGATTCGGGCGCGGGCTGACTATGCCACGAGTTCCCGGCAGACGCCGGCAGTGCCGCGAAAGGCATCGAGAAGTTCGGGCTAAGACTATGAAGGGATTGCCAAAATGGCGCGAGAGACGGGGCTCGAACCCGCGACCTCCGGCGTGACAGGCCGGATGAATGGTCCTTGTTCTCAATCAGAGTTTCAACTTTCCTGGAACCCGAACGAGACCGTAACGGGCCGAAGTTGAAACCGCGGACCTCGCTATTTCAGAACCAAAAACACAACCGCACAACCGGATAAATCGCTTTAAAGTTGTGGATGGAACAAACGAAGGCCGCCCCGGTCGGCGACTCTTCTTTTGGCGCGCCAACCGGCATGTCCCGACCCTCATTTTTCTAAAGCGGCGCCCTGTGTCTGGGCGCTGCCAACCGTATTTGGTTCTATGCGACCCAACCAGATACGGCGGCACACCTTGGCAACAATAGCGGCGCCGACTGGCTCAGGCCGTGGCGCGTCTTTTTCTCCATTCGGAGGCTGTTCGTGACTATTCGGGCGAAACGTCATGCTTGGGCGAGGCGCATCCTGTCGGATACGCGCTTGACCGGCTTCGACAGGCATCTCGCGCTGGCGGTCGCCGGAACAGACCGGTGTGGAATCGTATTCTGCCAGGCGGACGGCGAGTTTTTCTTCGAGGCTAGACCGCAATATGCGGTCGCCTCCACCTAACAACCATAAGGAACAAGATGAGAATCATTGGACTACGCCCCGCGCGAGCGGGTGCGGGAGCCATTGCGCACGTCGATATCGAGACGGCCGAAGGCATCAAGATTTACGGCGTGCGTGTTTCGCGAGCGCCGGACGGTTCGTACCGCGCGTTTGGTCCTGACAATGAGCGTGGCCGCACCTGTGCGTTCAACCACGACATCGCCAACAAGATTGCTCTCCTTACCGTCGCAGGACTGTCGCAGCATGAACGTCTCGCAAGCTAAATCTACCAATACCGACCCAATCCCGACTGAAGAAACCCGCGACCTTACCTTCGGCATCTATGACGTCCTGACCGACCAAGGCCACTGCCTCGCCGACGTTGTCCTTGCACCAGCCGGCGAAGATGGCGAGCCGGATTGGGCAGGGGCCGACCCGGCCAACGTTCGGAAGCTCCCTGCCGACGAATGGCCAGAGGACGAGCCCTCCGCCCGCGCAGCATGCGTGCTTGTAAGCGACGTCGACGGCTGCGACCCGGATGGAACGTTCCTGATACGGCTGGATGACGGCAAGCCCGAGGTAATCCAGATACATGGCCCGGAGTCCGACCGCGCTGTCGCCGAGTCGATTATCGCTCGCGATATCGGGGCCGAGCCGCCAAAGCGAGAGCCATCTAAACTGCAGCAATCGATGGCGCTGATGCGGGCGCGGTTGTTATTCAAGCCGGTCGCGGCCAACGATAACACGCAATCGCCGGCCAAGCTGGATTCGTGGGGCAAGCTCACTTTCACCTGGTTCGACGACATCGGCACCGAGGCTAAGAAGGAAACTGTCGTCAAGGGTATGCTTGGCGCTGGCGAGTTCACGATGATTAGTGGCCTGCCAGGGTCAGGAAAGTCCGTCATCGTGACCGACCTTGCATGTCACATTGCGGCCGGCCTGCCATGGATGGGCAGGAAGGTGAAGCAAGGCTTGGTTGTCTACGTGGCGGCCGAGCGCAAGAAACTCACCGAGCGGCGCATGATGGCGTTCCGCAAGAAGCACGGCGTCAAAGACCTTCCACTGCTCGTGCTTGGTGGCCTGATAGATATGACCACGGGCACGCTTCATGCCACGGCGATTGCCATGGCAGTCAAGAAGGCGGCCGAGATAACCGGCCAGCCATGTGTTTGGATTATCATCGACACGCTCACACGCACCTTCGGCCCCGGTGACCAGCATCAATCAAAGGACATGGCGAAGTATGTCCGGTCCTGCGACACGATTATTGCCGAGACCGGCTCGCACCTGACGGTGGTGCATCACACCAGTTGGGCGGGCGAACGTGGCAAGGGTGCGATCGACTTGGACGGCGCGGTTGATGCGTCTTTCATGGTCAAGAAGAACGCGGCCGGCCATGTGCTGGAATGCGACGGCACCAACGACGGCGAGGAAGGCGTCATCTGCAATTTCCGCATGGAGTCGGTCGACCTCGGCACCGATGAGGAAGGCGAGCCGATTACCGCGCCTGTTGTGGCGAAAGCGGTGGACGTTGCTGGATTTGCCAGGGGCGCGGGCGAGAAGGTCAAGCAGACCGTGCAGGCCAAGGCAGAGACCGAGCTTATGGACATCCTGACCGAGCTTTCAGCGGGCGGGCGTCCTGTCGGCGGTGGCATGTGGCAAGCGAGGTATCATCAGATGCACCCCGACGTGAAGGAGAACACCATCGCGTCAAGATGGAAGCGAGCTGTCAGGGCGCTCGAAGACGCAGGCCGCGTCCAGTCAAACGGCACTCCGAAGGTCTACATACCTGCAGAGGTTCAAAATCTAGGTGCAAACGAGGTGCATGCACCTGATGCACTTGCACCTGCACCAAGCGACCATTTAAGCGGCTAGGTGCAAAGGTGCAGGTGCAACCCCCTTTAGGGGTTGCACCGATGCACCTGCACCCGCCGATGGTTTGGACATTAAAGAACCAAACATGAGCGAGGTGCCCTGGGTGCCCAGATCCAGCGGAACAGCCGGACGAAACCAAGACCGTACAAGCGGCCAGATATAAGCACCACGTCGAGGACTACCATGAACCCCGCAAACGACAACCAACCACGCACTCCGGCGCAACACCGCCGCATCCTGGCAGAGCAAGCGACCACAGGCGAGCGCGCGTATCAGGGAGGCGCTTGGCCTCAGGGCCGGCGTCTACACAAGGCTGGCAAGCTTGTGCGAGTGGACATGGGAATGGTTGCGGTGGAGTCGCTCTTGGAGGCTGGCCTCGGCGATCTGCTACCGTGGCTGGCTGCATAGGGGTGGGGCGACTCAATCTCTCACACCATCGGCCTTAACTTCCGGCCGCACAATCCAACGCGTCATCCCGCAGATTTCGAGGAAAATTTTGGCTGTGTTTCGAAAACCTGCGGGATGACGCGTGCAACTTGGCGAGCGGTAGGTGGGGGCGACCGCGCCAGAGCATGAACCACCCCCTGGAGCGGTCCTTCCCCTTGGAGCAAGGCACCAAACAAAACAGTGGCAGAATTCTAGTCCGAGTTTTGATATCAAAAAGAGTCGGTGCGTTTGGCATTCGGCGCCACTAGCCACTAACCCGATCAGCCGCACAAGCGGCCAGATCTGATCCAGCTCATCACAGGAGGGCGCATTGACGCCAGCACTGGCGTTTCTAACCATGTGACCGAATCTCAGATAGAAAAAAGCCGCCCGAAGCCGGGCGGCCAGCTCTTAGTTGTCCAACTGCTTACTTCTTTAGGGCATCCGCCGCATCGCGCGCGGCATCTTTTACGTCGCCTGCGGCATTGTGTGCTGAGCCCTTGGCTTTATCCATCTTGCCTTCGGCTTCCATGCTCTTATCACCAGTGAGCTTACCGGCGCCTTCTTTGATGGCACCCTTTGCTTTATCAGCGGCACCTTTCACGTGTTCGCGATCCATACCGTATCCTTCCCTGTGACATTAGGCATGACAACGGCTCGCTCGTGTGGCCGTTCCTATGGAACTATAGGTGTGGTTCAGCTAGGTGCCTCAGCTGAAGAAACTGCGGAGTCGTAAGAAGTCGCTGTTCGTGCGGGCGGTCTTGACTCAGGTGATCTCGATGAGGCCACAACTCGGTCGGAACTGCAAAGCCTGTAGAAGAGCAGGTTCGAAGGGCCACTTGCAGCGCCGGACGCTCTCAACCATGGCAAATTGAGCATGTTCGAGTCCTAAGCCGAAGGCTGCGAATTCCTATTCCTCGATGGCGGGCTGGGTTCCCCGTAGGTTTGACATACCCACTCTTTGACGAAACCGTACACCCAGCCCAGCCTGTTGGTGCAGAGCGGCTCAACGGCGGCTGAGAGTTTTGGACGTCGTGCCCCTGCCAGTGCCGGTCACGCAAACATACCGGCAAGCGGGCGAGTCATTTTGCGGGACGAATCTTCGTCAGACGTGACATTCACATTGGGGCGGTGGGCTTGCTCTATCGAGGTGGCCTTCGGAACGTTGCACTGCACAGCATGTTGACGTCTCGCCGAGGGGGCGACCAACCATCCTTGGCGTGCCAAATGAGCAAGCGTAAACCAGCGACGTCAAAGCATACCCGCGGCCCGAAAACAGTCGCGAAGGCCCAACGGTCTGCTCAGGCTATTGTCAGAAGCCCGAAAGCGAGTGCTTCGCCTTCCATTGCCGCAGACGCGAACCAACCTCCTGCAAAGCGTCCTCAGGTGTCCCAAGAAGACACCCTCGTTGAAAATCCGCCGCCGCCTTTTGTTGAGACCGCCTTCCAGGAGACAGAGAACGATTCAAGGAAAGAGATTGATTTTTTGTCGTCGGCCAGCGCAAACATGCGGGCTTATCAAGCGATGCTACTGGAAATGGCACAAGCCAACATGCAACTTGCGATCGAATACGCCCAAAGGCTGGCAACAATTAGGTCGCCCCTTGACCTTCCCGGCCTAGTTGCAGAGTTCACTAGCAAGCGGATCGCAATGTTCCGGAAGCATTCGGCAGAGCTGGTCAAATTAGGTACCAAGCGATGACCTTCTAAGACCAAAGATCTAATGCCCCGTTCTTCTTAGGCCGAGGACTTACTGGATTGCGTGGCTCACTCCTTAGCTTTTACGCGCATGAACCGAGTGCAGTACCCGTAACCCACTGATCATTCGCTCGCTAGCCGACGATCCGCGTGCTCTGCACGCGTTGTTGGCGTCGCGCTCGGTTAGAGTCCGCACGTTTCCAGCCTGAATAGCTAGCTTTCTTGCAGCCTTCCATACCGCCAAAGATTCGACCAGACCATCAATCATGCTCGCTAGTGTCAGTCGATATCCGTATGCAAAGGCAGGGACCGACGGCAACTTTTCCTTGTTCAAGCGGCGACCAAGCGGCGATGCGCAGACGCAATATCCCGCTGAGGTCGTAAGCAGAAGCTCGGGGAGGGGTGGGTCAGATCCTTCCGACCTACGCCACTAGCAACCGGCCGCCCCCACTTTCACGCGCATCTGCAATTCAGAATATGACCCCCTAGGCCGCCCGGCCGATCAATCTAAGGGAGAAATCAATGCCGATTTTTTCAGCCGTTGCGACTGCGCGGCTCTTGCCGCTCCGGCATCACTAGCACTTTCTGCGGCGAAGCGGGGTCGTGGAAGTTGACGAAGATCTGAGGATGACGAAGGAAAAGACTAATGACTGCGGTCTCCGCTGCAAAGTCTTCGAACTCTGTCCACATCTTCTCAGACGCGGCCTGGCACGACCCGACGTCCGGCAAATTTTGTGGGATAGGAACCAAAGTTTCTGGCGATGGGTTAGCCTTGGGGGCAATGAGCGGAGAAAGGCGGTCAAGGGTACGGCGACGCACCGCGCTCGCGCGGGCTTTGCCCTTGACGGCTGAAGGGGCGGCAGCCCCTTTACGCGCGAGGGATCGTCACCGCGTGGCCGGGGACGAAGACCCGGGCGCGGGACTGCTAAGGAACGCGCTAGAGCCCGGTCGCCCGCGCAGCAGGAGGACGCGCCCGAAACGGAACCGTGCGCCTTTGCGGAAAGTTGGGATACCACCAGACCAAAAGCGGGGAGACCACATGAAGCGAATTACAAAATGGCGGGCGGCGGCGAAGCGTGAGCTGATCGCGCCTCGCGGCGACAAGCGATATGTTCGCCGCGATGCGAAAGGCCGTATCAAGGAAAGCGATGATGTGAGCCGGTCGCTTTCTCAGGATCGCCGCAAGACGGCGAAGAAAAAAGTGAAAGCGGGGCAGGGTGACCGGGGCGACCGCAAGCCCGTCAACTCCAAGGCGCGGAAAAAATCGAGTGCCCGCAAGTAACGCAACCTTCGATCTCTTCGGAGGTGTCTTCCTTCCGGAAGGTATGAAGTATCAGCCGGAGTTTCTCTCTGCTAATGAAGAGCGTGCGCTTCTGGCTGATATTGAGACGCTTCCATTCAGGGAATTTGAATTCCGCGGGTTCACCGGCAAGCGCCGTACCGTTTCTTTTGGCTGGCGCTACGATTTCAATGGCGGTGGTCTCACCAGAACTGAGGACATGCCTGAATTCCTGACCCCGATCCGAGCCCGTGCCGAGGCATTCGCCGGCATTGTGCCCGGCAGCCTCCAACAGGTTCTCGTGACCGAGTACGCGCCCGGCGCCGGCATCGGCTGGCATAAAGATCGCTCCGTCTTTGGCGATGTTGCCGGCATTTCGCTGCTGTCTTCCTGTATCTTCAGGCTCCGCAGGCGAACGGCTAAGTCGTTCGAGAGGAACACCCTCGTTGCCGAGCCGCGCTCCGTCTACCTTCTCCGCGGTCCGTCGCGCACCGAATGGCAGCACAGCATTCCCGGTGTCGAAAGCCTGCGCTACTCGGTCACGTTTCGTAACGTGCTCGAAGAAGGTGAATCCTAGTGGCGCGCGTATCCACATTGCCGAAGCGGCTCCAGCCCATGCTCGCGACACTGACCGACGCGCCGTTCGACGATAAGGGCTGGATATTCGAGGACAAGTATGACGGCTTCCGGATGGTCGCAAAGATCGACGGTGGCAAGGTCACTCTCTACAGCCGCAACGGCAAGATCATCAGCCATAGCTATATCGAAGTCGCCCAGGCCCTCGAAGGTGTCAAAGGCGATGCCGTCATCGACGGAGAACTCGTAGCGATCGGCAAAGACGGCGTATCGCATTTTCAGCTCCTGCAGAATGCGCTGCGCCATGAAGCAAAGCTGCAGTACTTTGCCTTCGACCTGATGTTTCAGGATGGCGAAGACCTTCGTGGCCTGCCGCTCACGGAGCGGAAGAAGCGCCTTAAGGGTATCCTGCCGAAGCACAGGCTCATCGGGTTCAGTCGCGACCGAAAGACTTCGGGCGTGAACTTTTTCGAGGAGGCCGAGCGCAAGGGTCTTGAAGGCATCATGGCAAAACGCGCCGACAGCAAGTACCTGTCAGGCGCGCGAACCGACGACTGGCTGAAGATCAAAACCTCGAAACGCCAGGAAGTGGTGATCGTGGGATTTACGGCACCGCGGAGGACGAGACCGTTTTTCGGCGCACTTACACTTGCGCTGCGGGAAGGAGATGGCTGGCGTTATATCGGCCATGTCGGGACCGGCTTCAGCCACGAAACACTCGGAGAGCTGCACAAAAGGCTCATCAAGCTCAAAGCCGCCAAATCTCCTTTCGGCAAAAAGGTGAAGGACGAAGCGGTCACCACCTGGGTGAAGCCGCAACTCGTTGCCGAGGTAAAATTTACCGAGTGGACGAGCTCCGGCGAGATGCGGCACCCCGTTTATCTCGGCCTGAGAAAAGACAAGCAGGCAAAAGACGTCGTCATGGAGCGCGAGAAGCCGCGAGGATGACGCGGCATGTCAGCCCGGCTGAGCGGTGAGCATCCTTGTCTCGTTAATCCCATGAATAGGAACGAGCACCTTCGCGCATGATTGTCATCATCCACGAAGTGAAAGGACGTTCACATGGCAGACGAGCAGAATCCCAACAAGCAGCAGACCCCTGGACAGCAGAACCAGCAGGGCAATCAGGGCGGCCAGCAAGGTCAGAACCCGAATCAGAAGCCGGGCCAGCAAAACCAGGACCCGGGCCAAAACAAGCAAGGCGGCGAAAAGGGCGGCCAGAAGCCGTAAAGTAACAAAAGCCCGGCTTCGGCCGGGCTTTCCGTTTGTGTCGTGATTGCCTGACCTATTTACGGTTCTTGTCGAGCGTCTGCGCCATTTCGAGATGGTGCTTCAGTGCCGCCAGGGTTTTACCAGCCCAGTCCTTCAGCTTGGCATCGTCGCCGCCATTCGAGTAACGCTCGAACAGCGAGACCGCATCCTTATGAGCGCTCACCTGCATGGCGTCGTATTCCGACGCAAAATCCTCGGGTTTGGCCTCGCGCAGCTTTGTGATCTTCTTCTGCGACGCGTCATCGAGCGAAGCCGGGATCGCGGCTTTCAGGGTGTCGGGGACCATCGATTTGAGTTCGCTGCTCGTCTTGGTGTGGTCTTTCACCATCATTTCCGCAAACTGTTTCTCGTCCGCATTGCCCTTCTGCTGCGCGATCTTGGCCGCTTCGATCTCCGTCATGTCGCTCATGGCGGCTTCCTTGATGAAGTCTTCGGTCTTCGGCGCAATTCCAAGCGTGGAATTCACGCCGGTCTTCTCGCCGACCGACTGCGCAAAGGAGGGTGAGGCAAAGACTGCGAGCACGGCAAATGCAAGGGCTGCTTTTTTCATGAAAGTCGTCCTCTGGAGGATAATCGCGCGATCAACCTTCGTTCAGGATCAAAGTTCCTGGGCACAAAGGGACGAGCACGACCCCGGCCCGAGAGGAGGGAGACCGGGGCCGCTTGCCCGGGCAATGAGCATGCCGGACGTTCCGGCATACACTGGCAATGCCAAGGCAAGCTCTGCCGTTCCTAAACGTGGTTCGGCCCAACGTTCAAACAGGGGTATGCGCTGTGTGCACTTTTGGACCGAGACGTGCGGGCGATCATCATGGGGCCCGAACACTTCCGAGCACCGCCCGGCTGCCATGCGAAGCGTCCGCGCGCATGCGCGCTACCAGTGCCTGTCACGCCGACCAGCGATCCTGCTCTTCCCGGTGAGCCTGCTCGTTCAATCTCTCAGCGAGCTGATCCGCAAGTTCGTCCGTGTCGGCGGTCGCTATGGGCTCGCCTTTTTGCGTAGCTTTTGCTTGTCTGCTTCGATCGGAAAATCATCGGGAGTTAATGCGGGTTCTTTGCTCATGTCACCCTCATGCGGCTGGCACCTGCAGACGTGGAACGCTTGGTCTCAAGGCCAGTTGCAAGCGAACTTCAATATGTTGGAAAGCCAACGTTAAAGTGCGAAGGAGATTGCGTTTATCGCGGTCGCCTCGCCCCGAGGTGGGGGACGATGAATGAAAAATGGTTTATGTGGCAGGAGGTCTGACTATGCGGCGGCTTTTGGCGCGACCCTAGACCGAAGATGTAGAGAAGCGGTTGAGGCAAATGGCGGAAGCCGGGCGACCGGAATTGGAACGACTCAAAGGCAGCCCCGTTAGCCGCCGAGCTTCACAGCGGTGATGCGATTACCTCAAAACATTGGAGAACCGCAAATGGCGAAAGAGCCGAAGACTCTCGACGACCTGTTCCACGATACTCTCAAGGATATCTACTTCGCTGAGAAGAAAATCCTGGCCACCCTGCCGAAGATGGCAAAGGCAGCTCAGAACGAAGAACTGAAAGCAGCATTCGAAAAACACCGCACCGAGACGGAGGGCCAGATCGAGCGACTGGAGAAGGTGTTCGCGGTGATCGAGAAGAAACCGCAGGGTAAAACCTGTGCCGCGATCGTCGGTATCACAGAAGAGGGCGCCGAGATCATGGAAGAATATAAGGGCTCGCCCGCTCTCGACGCCGGCCTCCTTGCCGCCGCTCAGGCCGTCGAGCACTATGAGATTTCTCGCTACGGCACGATGATTGCTTGGGCCGAAGAGCTTGGCCTCGACGATGCCGTCTCACTCCTTGAGGAAACCCTCGAAGAGGAAGAGGCGACCGACGAGGCTCTGACTGAAATCGCAAAGACAGCGATCAATCAGGAGGCTGAAGCAGCCTAACACTTACGATGAATTAGAAACTGCCCCGCAATACGGGGCGTTTTTTTTCCGTGTGGTCCATGCAAGCAACGCGAAACCAGCCATTGGCGCATTGGGCGACAGACTCATACACAACTCCAACTCAATGATGAGCGATGACGCCGCTCCCTTGGCCACAGACAGTGTCGTTGCCAAGATAGGCATGGGAACAAATGTCCACTTTTGCACTTAGTGATCACCTTTGGCAGGTGAGTCATCTACTTCAGTAGTGACAAAGTCTCAGGGTCCAAGACGCGGAAGGATCGACGCTGCAAGTGCGGTGCTCGACCCAAGCTCGTCCATAACATGATGGAGTCTCTACGCCGGCTCACTGTCCGCGTGTTCGAATGCCAATGCGGCGAACGCACTTGGACCGAGGACAGAGAGTAAGGCCGCCTCAGTTGGCGACCTCTATCATCATTGCCACACGTCTTTGCCCGGTGGTGTTTGTGTCGCTGTTGTCGCTGGTCGAGAAGGTGATGCCTGAGCCGGCCAATGTCGCGCACCGATATGCTCAAATTCGCAGCCAACTATCCGGCGTTCGTTAAACTCGCACCAATCCGCCTTTGGTTGCGAGCTAATGAGTCCACGCCTTACACGCCGTGTGACCCTGGACAAATGCCAGAGGTCAGCTGCATGACCGAAGGCTAGGAACTCAAACGTTTTAGTATTGTTTTACCTCAACCCTCCAGCAATCGGCGGGCTGGATAGGACCCGAATGAAAAACTCAGACCGCTTCGAAGCTGCGCAATCCAGCGAGGGGCGTTATCGGCTTCTTGTTGAGGCGATCACCGACTACGCGATCTATATGCTGGATCGCGACGGGCATGTCACCAGCTGGAACCCGGGAGCGAAGCGCTTTAAGGGCTATGAGGCTGAGGAGATCATAGGGCACCACTTCTCGACATTCTATACGGATACCGAGCGGGAGCAGAAAGTGCCTGCGTTGGCGCTGGAGGAGGCGGAGCGAACTGGACGCTTCGAGCGAGAGGGTTGGCGTGTGCGCAAGGACGGCACGCAGTTCTGGGCCCATGTCGTCATTGACGCGATCCGTTCGCCTAAGGGCGAACTTGTAGGTTTCGCCAAGATCACCCGGGATCTGACCGAGCGAAGGGCGGCCGAGGCCAAATTACGCGAGAGCGAGCAGCAGTTCCGGCTAATGGTCCAAAGTGTTACGGACTACGCCATCTACATGCTGGACGTGGAAGGCAATGTGGCGAGTTGGAACGCTGGGGCCCAGCGCATCAAGGGGTACGGACCCGAAGAGATCATCGGTCGCCACTTCTCCAATTTCTATACGGAAGAGGATCGCGCCGCGGGCCTCCCGCGAACAGGCCTGCAGACCGCATCCCGCGAAGGACGCTGGGAGCATGAAGGTCAAAGGGTACGAAAGGACGGCACTCGCTTTTGGGCGCATGTCGTGATCGACGCGATTCGAGACGACGACGGGAAGCTCGTAGGATTCGCCAAAGTGACCCGGGACATTACAGAACGGCGTGAGGCGGAAGCCGCGCTCCAGGCGGCGCAAGCAACGTTGATCCGGTCCCAGAAGCTGGAAGCGATCGGCCAACTTACTGGCGGCGTTGCCCACGACTTCAACAATCTATTGCAGGTGATTAGCGGAAACCTGCAACTGCTCAGCAAGGACATCGCGGGTAATGCCCGAGCGGAGATGAGAGTCCAGAGCGCTCTTGCCGGCGTCGCGCGGGGATCGAAACTTGCTACCCAGTTACTCGCCTTCGCGAGGCGCCAGCCGCTGGAGCCGAGGGTGGTGAACGTCGGTCGCCTGATCAAAGGCATGGATGAACTGCTGCGTCGCGCCATCGGCGAGGAGATCGAGGTCGAGACGGTCGTCGGCGGTGGGCTGTGGAATAGCCTCATCGACCCCGATCAACTCGAGAATGCCATTCTCAACCTCGCGATCAACGCCCGCGATGCGATGAACGGCGAGGGCCGGCTGACCATCGAGGCCAGCAATGCCTTCTTGGACGACGAGTATGTCCGCCACTACGATGATCTGATTGCGGGGCAATATGTGATGATCGCGGTAACTGACACGGGCATCGGCATTCCGTCAGATATCCTGGAGCGGGTCTATGAGCCCTTCTTCACGACCAAGGCGGAGGGCAAGGGCACTGGCCTTGGCCTTGCCATGGTCTACGGTTTTCTTAAGCAATCCGGCGGACACGTCAAAATTTACAGCGAGATCGGCGCCGGAACGACGGTGAAGCTATACTTCCCGCGAGAAATGGCCATCGAGGATACGCTAGTTAGTGCCACCTCCGGTGACATCAAAGGCGGCGAGGAAACCGTACTGGTGGTCGAGGATGACGATGAAGTGCGCGAGGTCGCGGTGTCGATGCTCTCCGATCTTGGCTACCGCGTGGTGAAGGCGAGAGATGCGGTGGCCGCGCTAGCCATCGTCGACAGCGGCATACCAATCGACCTGATCTTCACCGACGTGATGATGCCCGGCACCCTGCGCAGCCCGGAGTTGGCGCGGAAAGCCAAGGAACGGCTGCCCAACGTTGCAGTCCTTTTCACATCAGGCTACACGCAGAACGCCATCGTGCACGGAGGACGGCTCGACCCGGGAGTGGAGCTTTTGGCCAAGCCCTATACGCGGGAAGCGCTTGCGCGGAAGATCAGGCATGTGCTTGCCAACCATGCTCAACGGCGTCTCGCCGCTACGGAATCGCGTCAGCCCACAAGCGAAGACGCCGTCAAGGGTGCGACCGTGTTGCTCGTCGAAGACGACGAACTGATCCGCCTGACAGCAACGGAGATGTTGAACGATCTGGGCTGCAAGGTGATGGAGGCCAGCTCCGCCGAAGAGGGGTTGAAAGCCCTCAATCAGGCTGCCGTGGATATCCTCGTGACCGATGTCGGCCTCCCCGGAGTGTCCGGCCTGCAACTCGCAAAGGACGCCCGCTCGCTGCGACCCGACTTGTGCATTGTTGTGGCGACAGGTGACAGCGGGATCCAATCCGAAGCCGAGCTCTTGGACGCGGTGCTGGTCGTGAAGCCCTACGCGCCGGAAACTCTGCGCCGCAGCCTCGAAAATGCGCTGCAGGCAAAAGCGCGACCCTAAACAGGTGTCGACAGCGCTTGCAGCGGCAGCGTCCAAGCTGCCGAAATTACGAAGCTCAATGGAGATTTCCCGAAGACTTCGGAACATTGGTTAGCGCATTCTGTATTTGCGCTCGATTGGGGCGACAGGCAGGCATTCCGTTGAGGTTAATTGATCCGGGCGGGCTTTCGTAGATTGGCAACTCGCAGCGCAATCGAGGCTCGGTCGGATGATCAACGAGCTCGTTAATGTCTTGCCCGAAGCGCCGCGCGGACAGACCACTGCTGCGCAGTACGTCCGTATGCCGAAGCTTCACCGTCGCGCGGGTGAGCTCCCGACATTCCGCGTAAACTGAAGACGTGCCAAACATCTCTGGGATAGTACGATCTAGCTATCGCTGCCCCCTATGAAAGCAGCGCTGGAAGCGTGGGGCCGGCAGCAATCTCTTCCATCAAGGCTTCGCCAAGGAGACCGACGACCCAGACGTCGAGTGTTCAGGCTGAGCACAACCGGTGGGAGAAGGAAAGGGAGAAGCTGACGGCTGCGCTGCGACGCGCGCGAGATTAGGCTTACAAGCCGACGAGGTACCGCAAGGAGGACAACGAAAGACCTCCGAAACGCGCAAGCTTCGGAGGTCGAAGTCTGTTTCTGTTATCTCGCGCGCGTCAGGCTCGGCGGGTTTCCGTCCTTTTGGCTCCTGTAGGAGGCCTCAAGGATCCCTCCAGCAGTCGCCGAACTCGCGGCGATCGGAGTGGATCATCGCCAAGCGGTGAGGACTGTTGGCAGAAAGGAGCCTGCGAGAACTTGGTCATCCAACGACGCTCGATGCGGTTCAGGACGTCTCTGGGCAAGGCAATGTTATCCATCGCGATCCTCAGGCGGCCAGAAGTCTGGATGTCGAACAGAGACGGTAGGGCTTCCCTCCGGGGGGATTGCGTGGACCACCGTCGAGTTCGCACAGCGCTTCGAGTATCTCGTCGATGGTGACCGGCGCTTTAAGTCCAACCGGTGCCCGCAACGATGGGCAAGAAGCGATCGCCGATGCGTCAGACGCCCAGGATGCGAGAATGGCGCGTTTCTCGCAGATCGAAAGCGAAGGGTCTGCCAGTACATCCCCCGGGTGCTCGAACACGGTGCAGGGATGCAGCAGCGTGTTGAAATCGATGACATTGTCGTCGGAAGCGGTCGTCAGCCGCATGGTATCCTCCATTCTTTGGACGAAGCGGATGCCGCGCGTCGGACGACGCGCGGCATTCTCGGGCGATGGATTAGGCCGCCTTGGCCTCGATCTGGTGGACGTTGCCGGAAGACGTTGCGCCGGCAATGGCGATACGCCGCGGCTTCATGGCTTCCGGGATCTCGCGAACGAGTTCGATGGTCAGCAAGCCGTTGTCGAACGCGGCGCCTTTCACCTGGACATATTCTGCGAGGTTGAACTGCCGCTTGAAACCGCGGGTCGAGATACCGCGATAGAGGAAATCACGCTCAGTCTTGTCGGATTTGCTGCCTTCGACCGTCACCACGTTCTGCTCGGCGGTGATGACGATGTCGTCGGGCGAGAAACCCGCCACCGCGAGCGAGATCTGATAGCGGTCGTCGGCCAGACGTTCGATGTTGTAGGGCGGATAGTTGTCCTCGCTGGCCCGCTGAGCCACTTCTGCGAGGTCGAAAAGGCGGTCGAAACCAATGGTCGAGCGCCAGAGGGGGGCAAAATCGTAGGTGCGCATAGCCAAATCCTCCTAAGAGCAAGATGTCTACGAGCGGCACCGGACACAACCGGTGCCCGTCTCTGGCCGGGCCCGTCAGGCGCCCGGACGCCATCGTCAGATGGCGACAAAAAAATTAGCAAAGCCAATTTTGGTTTCAAGAGGGGGCTGAAAAAATTTTGTCACCGATTGCCGCGCCGTTACAGGTCTCCCGCAGTCCCTTGAAGAACGGATGCCGCACCTTTCCCTCGGCGGACTTGGCGCGATACTCGATCTCAGCAAGCAGCTTCGGTTCGACCCAGATGCCTTTGTGCGCAATCATCCTGGCATAGGGCTGTGTCTTCCGGACCAGCGGCTCGAGGCGCCGCCTCAGCTCGGCCGCCGATGTCTTGTCGAAGCCGTGGTCGACCTTGCCGGCATAGATCAGGTGGTCGCCCTTGCGCCGCGCGAGATAAATGCCGTCCCATTTGCCCTCGTCAAGCGCGAAGCCGGCAATCGTCAGGGTCTCGCGTTGGGCGCAGGTTTTCTTGACCCAATTGTTGCCCCGGCCGCTGCCATAGACGCTGTCCCGGACCTTCGAGACGACGCCTTCGAGCCCAACCTTGCAGGCATGCGTGAACATCTCGCGGCCGTCGATCTCGAAGCTCTCGCTGAACTGCACGTCGCTGCCGGTGATAATCTTCTTCAGCGCAGCCTTGCGCTGGAGCAGGGGGACTTTCCGGAGGTCCCTGCCGTTGAGATAAAGCAGGTCGAAGGCGACGAGCACGATCTTCGTCGAGGCGCCCTTGAGCTCGTTCTGTAGAACCGAGAAATCCGTCGTGCCGTCGGCGGCGGGCACCACGATTCACCGTCGATGATTGCGGCACTGGCCTTGAGGTGCCAAGCGTCGTTGGCGACCTTCCGGAAGCGATTGGTCCAGTCGTGACCGCGCCGCGTGAAAACCTTCACCGCTTCGTTGGCGAGGTGGACCTGCACCCGGTAGCCATCGAACTTGATTTCATGGATCCATCGCTCGCCGGACGGCACGCGGTCGATCGAGGCCGCCAGGGCCGGCTCGATGAAGCCGGGGAAGGGCGCCTTGACGCCCAGCGCTTCCGGCTTTTTTCCCTGGAAGGCCATCGCTACACCAGGCGAAGACTGAATTGCTGCAGGTCTTGTGGTGAGTAGCGATCCACAAACTCCTGCAGGTACGAAGGCACGTCGCTCAGTTGAAGATTGCAACGACGCTGGATCTCGCCGGCAATGTCCTCGGAAACATCTTCCGACCAGCGTACGGCCGTGTTGAAGGCGACTACCCGGATCGGCTGGCGATATTTTCCGGCAAGCAGATCCTGGATGACGGTTTCCGCCGCCATCTCCAAGTCTGCTTCGCACCATGCGCTGCCATTGCGGCCGGAGTTGTCTGCGACCAGGTAGACAGTCTCGTCGCTGTTCGGGGCGATCGACAGAAGCCATCGGGACTGACGCATACGCAACTCCACGCAACAGAACCGGGACTCAATTTGATACGCGCCGGTTCGTTCCTCGGGTTGGAACCGCTCGCTTAGCCGCGCCTTTTATAACGAGAGGCAACCAGCGGAGGAAACATGGCCGTCAATAAACCGACTGGCGACAACGCGCGCAAGGGCGCGGTGAAGAAACGCTCGCAGACCAAAACGACAATCGGCGGCGCGAGCGGCTATACCAAACGCGACAGGACGTCCGGCGAGTTCATGGCTGTGAAGAAGCCGAAAACAGCGAAGAAAGCCGCGAAAAAATTCAAAGGCGTGCGGGTCGAGAAGAAAGCTAAGAAAACCGCCAAGCGCGCCCGCTAGGGTTGACGGTTGGCGTTACCGCGCGGGCTCGGTTTTGTGCTAAGGCCGCCAGGTGAGGCGGCCTTGCCATGATGAGCGTCCGCTAAAAAACGGTCCCGGCACCCCTACATGCCGGGACCGTTGGACCTCGGCGGTAATGGGGGTCGCCGAGGTTTACTGAGGTCTAGGAAGAGTCGGCAATCCGGTCTGTATGCCTTCCGACATAGGCGGCGCCACTGGTCGCTCTCTCTGAGTAATCGACGCGCCTTAGCTTTTCCAAACCCACGACCTGCAGTGGCTCGCGCTCGTTCCACGACGCTAGGATGATATTGACGCAGCTTTTGCCGAATGGCTTCGGGAACGTTCGGTGGGGCCGTCGTTTGGAAAGCAATGACGAGCACGACCGTAGTTCTCATTCCCGGCATGCTGAAAGCGCTTCGCCTGGTGCGCGTCTACGGCTTTTTGGTCGAGCGCAGGGACGGCCTGTATTACCCCGGCAGCAGCCAGCCGGCATGTTCGAAGGCTTTGGCAGAGAAGATGGTTGAAGGCGGCTGGCTGGTGAAACGTGGAGAGCGTTATCAGCCGACAGAGAAGGGTTGGCATGCAGGAAAAGCCGGTTCGGATGTGGGGTAAGGTAGGTGAATCCCAGGGCCGCCCGGTGAAGATTACGCTGGCTAGATGCGCGAGATGGGCATGCGCAGCGTCCTGTCTATCGCGCTAACCGATGCAGCCATAGCGTAGCCCTGCACGCCGATTGCTGGCCGGACGATCTGCGGCTGTCCGACCTCGAGCCGCGGTTCTTTTCTCGGTCGTGCGGCCGGCGCGGCGCCGACGTCCGGCCGGATTTCAATTGGAACGCAAAAGGGTCTATCGGCGGCGTGAGCTATCGGTAGCCACCTTAAAGACGGCCCCGGCCATGGGGGCTTTTGAGGTGTGGGACCGGGGCCGCTTGGGGATGCTTGGCCCTTGGCAAGACCAAGCGATTTTCAGATTACTCTGCCCTCACAGCGTTTCTGTTCGTTTGAGCACATTGCTGGAATCAAAAAATGCCGATTTTTCCCGGTTCCGCTTACATATGTTATTAGCGGCCGCGCAGCGCCTTGATAGCCTCGGAAAGCCGGGCTGGTCTTGATTTCGGATTTATTGCGTACCCGGGCGGCTCGCAGCTACAAGTTTGGCGGCGGGCATATTTCAGCAGAGAGTTTAGATCGACGCTTCAAAACTAAGGCCGCCCTGGGGCGGCCTTTTTGCATTCACCAACAAAAAAGCCGCGGCCCCAGCTGCTGCCGGGCGGCTGGGGCCGTTGGGTTGCTCGGGCTGGCAGGGGGACCCAACATCCAGAGCACAACAACAAACCGCTCATTTGCCACTTGTTCCTACGTACAGGCCCGCCCCCGAGAGACCATGGTCAACGGAGCTGGTAGGCACGGGCTGGGCTCGGCGCAAGCTGAAGAGGGATCAATAAGAGGCCACCAACTGAGGCGGCCTTAGAGGTGCGGCGCCAGGTAGTCGAGAAATTTGAAAAAACAGTAGAGGGCGAGAGCGGTTACAGCGACGAAAGCGACAATCATCGTCGCCCATTCGCGTTTGGAAAATAGATCGAAGTCGAACATAAGGAGCCCTTGCCGAAGAGCTAACGCCGAGAATGTATAGCCGTCTCCTACCGAGGCGGCCTCACGCTATCTCGTTTTCCCAAACCTGCCTGTAGCACCTCTGACATTCGAACACCCCAACGTTTTGGTTCACGCGGGGATCGAATGTCGAAAAAGCAAGAGCCAACTCCCCATGGCAATGGGGCACGAAGGGTATGGGCCTCGGTCTTGCGGTGGAGCTTCTTTGCCTGCGTCTGTCATCGTTGGTCGGCACGTTCCCGTTCATCCAATGCCGAACCACTACCATGACCAACCGGTTCCCTAAACGATTTAGGGCACTGCATTTTTCAAACAGGCCAGTACAGGGCCCGCGGGCTGAACCAAATCTCTACGCCTCCCGATCGGCGCATTCGGACCTTTGAGACACGACAAGCGTTGACGCTCCAACCGGCAAGACCGTGAACCTGGAGTGTCGGACGTGAGTATAGTCCCTCTGGAATTTGAAAGACGGTTGGCGCAGCGGTGGGCGGCCAGATTTCAAAAGCCCGTTCCCCCAGTACAGCAAGAGCGTCAGCCACCCAACGAAGGTTGGCAGGTCGTCACTAGCTCGAAGCGAAAGGAATTATCTGCCAATAAGTGGCGCCAGCGCATGGAGAGCCCGCCGGCTCAATAGCCGGCGGGACAAAAAGATTAGCGGCCTCGCAAACTCGATATGGTCGTGACGGCAAGCGCGGCCAGCAGCCCGACACAGACAGACGTTACGGGTCAGCTCATCCTCGGCGGAACTTCTCGACGACAAACCAAGTGAGACTTACTTACGTGGTTCGGTCACCACTTTGGTTGATCCGTCCGGCGCTGCCTGCATTCCTGGTGGGCTTTGACCTTGCGGGCTTTCCGGCGGCGCGCCACCCGATTTCGTATCCAGCGGTCCGGTCCAACCTTGTGGCTGCAATTGACCTTTTTCTTCTGGTGCCGATTGTCCAGTTGGCGCGTTCAAGTCTTTCTTCGGATCGGCTTGCGCTGTCGCAAATCCGCACGAAAAAGCCCAGCAAATCGTCGTTATCAGAATGATCCTCATGTCAACCTCCGCTTGGCTTACTCAAACAAACAGGCTGGGCCACCCTTCAGTTCCGTATTGCAATGCGGGCGAACGACCGATGGAAAGCGAATGTCCGCTCCGGCTCAAAATGCGAAGAACTCAGCGTGAGCGAACCACCAGAGGCGCCAGTATGGTCGTAAATGTTCGTGGAGACATGGCAGAGACGTCCGCGGTATTCGTCGATGGCGATGACGTGTTCGCCATTGGCGAACGACATGAGCATTTGTCGGGCTGCGATCCATACAATCGAGCTTGCACCAGTTGATCTACATGGCTGACGGTGTAGGTCTGTGCCGGGCGCTGGAGATCTCACCCCATTGGGGACCAAGCGGTGATCATTGAAATTCTGGCCCAGATCATTTTACAACTGGCATGGTACTGTTCGGCGGCGTTGTGGCCGAGATTGCGCAGAGTACGCAAGCTGGCGCGCAATGGATGGCAACCTTTCGAAGGAAGCTGCGTTCGTCAGGGCGCAGGAACTTCTCAAAGGGAGCGATCAAACTTGTGCCAGCCAAGGTTCATGTCCGATTACACCGCCCTCAAAGTCACCGCTCTCGACGCGGTTAACGAGCTGCTCAACCATGTTGGCTGGGGTGCCGACGATGGGAGTGAGCGTTGCGCGATCATCGGGGTGTGTAGATCGCATATCACCGAGAACATCGACAAGATCGCAACCACACGCGAGCAGGCCTTCGCTTTGATTGATGAAGTCGCCCAACAGATGAAAACGGATTGGGACGAAATTCACGACGTGTTCGAAAGAAAATGATCGATGCGTCAGGCACCGATGACGTCGCGCGCTACAATCAGGTGTGCAACGCTATCCTGCTGTCGAGCGCTTCAAGCAATGAGCAACCGCAAGGGCGTCGTTTTTCACGACGAGCTGCGGCCGAGAACACGATGCACAAGTGCATCACCGCTGTGCGGTCGCTGCCGATGGAGCTGCGGCTCAACTCGAAGCGGTGGCTGGAGGAGCGGGGATTAGAAGCGCTGGATGATGGCGATGTCTAGCACTACTTTGGCAGATTTTTGATTTTGTCGCGTTTTATAGGATTCCCGAATCAATTTTTCAATGATTCATGGGTGGTCGGCTCTTGGAGGGCTGACCATGCCGGGATGGGAAGACGAACTTGAACGCTGGCTGATGCCGTTCTTG